>CAZGXQ010000031.1:0-6308 GCA_964530195.1 uncultured Candidatus Saccharibacteria bacterium
AATAACATCGGAAAAAATTAAAAATGACATTCTAAATATAATGAATTCTGTGCCTTACTGAATTTGCAATATCCGAGCTTTGATCAGGTTGGAATAAAAAATTCAACCAAAAACAATATAGGGGTCGGACCTCTGAGCAGATAATAAATAGTTAAAGATTAGAATTTTAGCCAGTTTAAGAATCAAAAAATTTTTAACAAACACAAAAATTTTTTGAAAAAATAAGCCGATTTGTTAAAATAAAAAAAATGAAAAAAACTGAAATTTTGGTTCTGATTCTCGCGCTTTTTCCTCTTTTTGCTTATTTTGTTTTTAAAGGTGCAACATCTAAAAATTTTACTATGAAAACAAGAAAGGAAAATTTAAAAGAAGGAACAATTTTGCTTGAAAAACCTAGATTAAAAGGACCAATTTCTTTGGAAGAAGCGATTTTAAAAAGAAGATCTCAAAGATCTTACAAAAAAGAGCCACTTAGTTTTTTTGAAATATCACAGATTTTGTGGTCAGCTCAAGGAATTACTTCACCAGAAGGGTTGAGAACCGTTCCTTCTGCAGGAGCCTTGTATCCTTTGGAAATTTTTTTGGTAGTAGGAAGAGTTGAAAATTTAGATCCTGGGGTTTATCAATATGATCCTAAAAGTCACTCAATTTCTAAAATTAAAGATGGAGACCTGAGGTCAGAGTTATCAATAGCTGCTTTGGGGCAAAGTTGGGTAAAGGAAGCTCCAGCTGTTTTAGTAATTGGTGGAGTTTTTGAAAGAACGACAAGAAAGTACGGAGAAAGAGGGATTAGATATGTATTTATGGAAGCAGGACATGCAAGTCAAAATGTTTATTTGCAAGCTACAGCCTTAAATTTAGGAACTGTAACTGTGGGAGCTTTTGACGATGAAAGAGTAAAAGAAATTTTGAATTTGCCAAAAGAGGTATCACCTTTTTATTTGATGCCAATTGGAAAATTAGAATAATTTTTTAGTTATTTTCATGAATAAAGGATATTTTTTAGTTTTTTTAACTGCTTTAATTTCAGGCTTTTCAATTTACATAAATAAGTTTGGAGTTGGAATTTTTAAAAATCCAGAAATTTATACCTTTTTAAGAGTTCTTTTGGTTGCCTTTATTTTAGGCTTGATCTTGGTAGTTTTTGATTTTAAAAAGGTTAAAAATTTGAGAAAGAGAAATTGGTTGTTATTAGTGTTAATTGGTTTAGTTGGGGGCTCTGTGCCATTTTTACTATTTTTTAAAGGACTAAAGATAACTTCCTCAGCTGAAGGATCTTTTATTCACAAAACAATGTTTTTGTGGATAGCAATTTTAGCTAGTGTATTTTTAAAAGAAAAAATTGATCGAAAATTTCTTTTTGGAGCTTTAATTTTGCTGTTTGCCAATTCACTTTTGTTAAAAAAATTCCATTTTTTACCAGATAGGGGAGATCTTTTAATTTTGATTGCTACTATCTTTTGGGCAATAGAAAATACTCTTTCAAAATATTTGCTTTCCACCTCAAATTTAGATGGAAAAACAGTTGCTTTTGGAAGAATGTTTTTTGGTGCCATTTTTATTTGGATTTATTTAATTTTTACAGGTCAGATATCTGAGATTTTTGTTTTGAATTTAAAGCAAATAAACTGGGTTTTAATAACTGGAATAATTTTGCTCTTTTATGTTCTAACTTGGTATTCTGGATTAAAATTTATTCCTGTATCAAAAGCTAGCGCAATTTTGCTTTTGGGTTCTCCTATTACTACAATTTTGAACTTAATTTCTGGAATAAAAATTCCTCAAAGAGAAATAATTTCTGGAGTTTTAATTTTTGTTGGGATTGTTACAATTTTTGGAATCAAAAAAATTTTAGAAAACCTCAAATCTTTAATTTATGCAAGGGTTTAAAATCGCAGCTCTCTACAGCTTCCCTCCAGGAAGATTTGGGCTTTGCGGAATGGGAGAAGAGACATCTCATGAAATTTTGGATTTTTTAAAAGGCAAAAGAGTGCCCAATATAAAAGAAATTTTAGAAACTTTTGAGGGATCTCTTTTTTATTACAAATTGATTGCCAAAGAAAATAAAATTTCTGATTACTTTAATGAAAAAGTAGTCAGGGCTTATTGGATTGGAAATGAACTTTTAGAAACAGTGAGAATTTCAAAATTAAGAGAAATGATTGCAAAAGAATTTAAAAGACCAAATTTGGCAAAGAAATTACCAAAAAACTCAAGAGCTCATCATTCTTTTCATGTTTTAGTTTCAGGACCAATAAAAAAAGATTTAATAATGACAGAGGGAATGAGAGATCTTTGTAAAATTTCCTGGGGAAAAATTTTAAAAATTGAAGATTGTAAATTGGAAATTGCAAATTTGATAGTTGAATATCAACCACTTTTGAAAGAGAAAAAATGGTTTTTGGGAAGACCAATAAAGAGAAAAATTTTTTGGTTCAAAAAAACTTTACCGAAAGTTAAAGTTGGCGATTTTGTTTCTTTTCATTGGGACTTGGCAATGGAGAAAATTTCAAAAAAAGATTTGGAAAATTTGAAAAAATACACTAATTTATCCATTAGCATTGCAAATTATTTAAAAACATGAAAAAATAAACTAATGAGAAAACCAAAAGTGGCATTTTTTTCTTTAACTTCTTGTGAGGGATGTCAATTCGTTTTATTGGATTTGGGAGAAAAATTTTTTAATTTTTTAAAAAATGTAGATTTGATTGATTTTTCTTTGATTGAAGAAATGCCATTTCCAAAGGGAAAAGTAGAAATTGATGTTTCCTTTGTTGAGGGGTTACCAATAAAAAAAGAAGAGATAAAGTTGTTAAAAAAAATCAGAAAAGAATCAAAAATCTTGGTGGCTATGGGAAATTGTGCTTCTTTGGGCGGAATTCCAGAAATGAAAAATTATCAAGGAAAAGAAAGAACAATAAGGTATATTTACAAAAAATTAAATGTTGAAAATCCAGAAATTAAAGAAATTGATAAATTTGTTAAAGTTGATTTTTATATCCCAGGTTGCCCAATTAACGGAGAAGAATTTTTAAAATATGCAAAGACATTAATTAAAGGAGAAATTCCAGAAATTCTACAAAAACCAGTTTGCACAGAATGCCCCCATCAAGGAAAAGAAAGTTGCTTTTTAAGAAAAAGAGAACCATGTTTGGGTCCAATTTCTCTAGCAGGATGCCAAGCAATTTGTACTCGAAACGATCAGCTTTGCTATGGATGCAGGGGAATCTTAAAAGGAATTAACCCAAAAGGCTTTTTAGAAATGCTGAAAAAGTTTAAGAAACCAGAAGAAATTGAGGACAACTTAGAAATTTTTGGAATAAAAGATGATATTGAAGAAAGGTTAAAAGAAAAATAATTTTTTTAATTTTTTATGCATTGGGAAGTAAAAGATCACACTGAAAAATCAAAAAAAATTACCATTCCCCACATTCACAAAATTGAAGGGGAAGCTGGGTTTTGGGCAAAGGTAACAAAAACTGGAAAAATTGAAGAATTAAAGCTTCAAACTCTTTTGGGGTTGAGACAAATTGAAGGAATCTTGATTGGCAGGCGATATTTTGAAGTTCCGATTGTTGTTTCAAGAATTTGTGGAATTTGTCCTGTACCCCATATTTTGGCAGCTTGTAGTGCAATAGAGAATGCCTTAAAAGTTAAAGTTTCAGAACAAACTATTTTACTAAGAAAATTACTTTTGGCAGCAAACATTATTCATTCACACACTTTGCATTTATTTTTCCTTTCTTTGCCAGATTTTTTCAACATTGAAAACGATTTAGATCTTTTAAAAAAATTCAAAAAAGAATCAAGGGCAGCATTAAGAGTGAGGGATTTGGCTTTGGAGATAACAAAAATTGTTGGTGGAAGAGCGGTTCATCCTATAACTCCAATTGTTGGTGGATTTACAAAATTGCCAGAAAAAGAAAAATTAAAAAAGATTTTAGAGAAAATTCCTCAGGCAATTGAGAATGCCAATTTATTAATTGAAACTTTCAAAAAAATTGAATATCCAGAATTTGAGAGAGAAACTCTTTTTGCTTCAGTTTATAGTGGTAAAGATTATCCATTTTATTTTGAAAGATTTGTTAAGATTGGGGAACACAAATTTACTTTTTCAAATTTTTACTCAGTAGAAATTGAAGAAGATTTAAAATCACCACCAGTAAAAAGAGTAAAATTTAGGGGCAAAGCTTACATGTTAGGAGCAATCGCAAGAATAAAAAATAACGGAGAATTCTTAAAAAAAGAAGCAAAAGAAAAACTCAACGAGTTCTTAAAAGAAAAGAAAATTTCAGAAAAAGAGTATTTCAAAAATATTTTCCACAATCTTTTTTCTCAAGCAGTTGAGGTTTTGCACTTTTTAAAAGTTTGCCAAGAGTTATTGAAAGAAATTTTAAAAACGCCACTCAAAGAAGAAAAGTTAGAAATTAAATTTTATTCATCAAGTGGATTGAGCGCTTTAGAAGCTCCAAGAGGAACTCTTTTTCACTATTACGAAATTGATAATGGTGGAAGAATTTCAAATTGCAACATTATCACTCCTACTGCTCAATTTTTACATAACATTGAAGAAGATCTTAAGGTTTTGTTGCCAAAAATTATACAACTAAAAAAGAAAGAACAAATTAGAAAAATCAGATCTTTAATTAGAGTTTATGATCCCTGCATTTCTTGTGCCACTCACTAAATTCCAAATAGCTTTTTAATTCTCCTTTCTTTCAAATCTAACGCATATTTTAGCCATGGCAAATTAATGTGTAGGATTTTAATTCGCGAGATTTTTTTGTTTTGGGTTGACTTTCTCTTTTACTCTCTATCTTTAACAGAGTTTATTTTGATATTTCAAATTTTTCCTTACTCAAGCATTCCACTTTTCCGAAAAAGTGGAATATGGTTTAGCAAAAACTCAGAAGACGATATTTGTCAATTCGTGTAAATACGAATGATCTTATGAATACCCCCTTATAGAAAGTTTTTTCAATTCAAGAATTTCACTATTTCACAATTGTGAAATTGTGAAAAACTGAAATCTTTGATAATCTTTGGCTTGTTTGATAAAATTAAGAAAGTCAATTTGAGAAAAAAATGAGAAAATTTAGTTTGGTTTATATTACTGCACCCACACAGAGAGAAGCAAAAAAGATTGCTGAAATTTTAGTTTTTGAAAAGTTGGGAGCCTGTTGTAATATTTTTAAAATTGAATCAATTTATTGGTGGCAAGGGAAAGTTGAAAAAAATAGAGAGTGGGGAATTTTTGTAAAAACGAAAAAGAGTTTAGTTGGGGAAATAATAAAAAGAGTAAAGGAAATTCACTCTTATTCAGTACCTTGCATTATTTCTTTTGATATTGAGAAGGGTGAGAAAAATTTTTTAAAATGGATTGAAAAATCAACAAAATAAATGGCAGAAATTTTTTGGCACAACTTAAAAATTAAAGAAGTAGAAAAATTACAGAGAACAAGTTTGAAAAATGGGCTAAGCGAAAAGGAAGTTGAAACCAGAAAAAGAGAGTTTGGAAAAAACGAAATTCCAGAGGAAAAACCACCATCTAATCTTTCTTTATTTTTGTCTCAGTTTAAGCATCTTTTTATTATTATTTTACTTTTTGCTGCTCTTTTAAGTTTAATTTTTCATCAGCTTTTAGATGCTTTAGCAATTTTTTTAGTTTTGTTTTTTAATGCTTCCCTTGGTTTCTATCAAGAAAGAAAGGCAATTAAGATTTTGGAAGAATTGAAGAAAATTTTAAAAATTGAAGCAAAAGTAATTAGAGAGGGAAGAGAAAAGATTATTGATGCAAAAGAGTTGGTTCCTGGAGATTTAATTTTGCTTTCTGCAGGCGACAAAGTACCAGCTGACGCTAGAGTGATTGAAAGCCAAAATTTAATGGTGAACGAAATGATTTTGACTGGGGAATTTTGGCCATCTTTAAAACATCCCGAAGTTTTACCAGCAGACACTCCCTTGGCAGACAGAGAAAACATGGTTTATATGGGAACAGTGATTGAAGAAGGAAGGGGAAAAGCAATTGTCACTGAAACTGGTCAAAACACTCAAATTGGAAAAATTGCAAAATTAGTTCAAAGAGAAGAAAAGAGATTAACCCCTCTTCAGAAAAAAATAAAGAAATTTACTATTCAAGTTGCAATTTTGATTTTATTGGTTGTTTTAGTTGTTTTTATTGTTGGTCTTCAAAGAGAGGAAATGAGAAAAAATTTATTTTTACTTTTTGAAACAGCAATAGCTCTGGCAGTTTCTTCAATCCCAGAAGGATTACCCATTGCAATTACCGTTACTTTGGCTTTGGGAGC
>CAZGXQ010000032.1:0-5836 GCA_964530195.1 uncultured Candidatus Saccharibacteria bacterium
GCTACAAATAGACCAGAATTATTGGATCCTGCTCTTTTGAGACCTGGAAGATTTGATCGAAGAATTGTTTTGGATTTGCCAGATATTAATGAGAGAGAAGAAATTTTGAAAATTCATTGCCGAGGAAAACCTTTAGCATCAAATGTCAATTTGAGAGAAATTGCAGAAAGAACCCCTGGTTTTTCTGGAGCAGATTTGGCAAATGTTGTAAACGAAGCTGCAATTTTAGCTGCCAGAAGAAATAAAGGTCAGGTCTATCAAGAAGAACTTTTAGAATCGATAGAAAAAGTGCTCTTGGGTCCTGAAAGGAAATCCCATGTTTTAACAAAGAAAGAAAAGGAAATTGCAGCATATCATGAAGCAGGACACGCAATAGTTTCAGCATTTTTAAAGGGTGAAGAATCCATAAGAAAAATTTCAATTATCCCCAGGGGCTTGGCTGCAGGGTATGTTTTAAAAAGTCCAGGAGAAGAAAAAAAGATAAAAACAAAAAGCGAATTTTTAGCAGAAATGGCAACATTATTGGGAGGTTATTGTGCTGAAATTTTAAAATTCAAAGAAATTTCAACTGGGGCTGCAAATGATTTAGAAGTTGCTACTGATTTGGCAAAAAAATTAGTAATGGAGTATGGGATGTCAGATTTGGGACCAATTACTTTTGGAAAAAAAGAGGAATTAGCTTTTTTAGGGGTTAAAGAAATTTATAGAGATTTCTCTGAAAAAGTGGCAGAGAAAATTGATAAAGAAATTGAAAAATTTGTAAAGGATGCTCAAAAGAGGGCAATGGAAATTTTAAAAACAAAAAGAAAGCTTTTGGAAAAAGTAGCTCAAAGATTAATTGAGAAAGAAACGATTGAAAAAGAAGAGTTTGGGAATTTAATTAAAGAAAAAACAAAGAAACTTGAAATTAAGGTAAAAAATATATAAAATCGAATTGGTTTTGCGCGTGTAGCTCAGCTGGTTAGAGCACAGGTCTTATAAACCTGGGGTCGGAGGTTCAAGTCCTCCCACGCGCACTTAAAAAAGCTCAGCTACTAAATTTTCTATTGGGGAGAAATCATCACTTAATATAAGGGCTGAATTCAAATTTAACTTTTGAAAATCTATAATTTTTTCTGGAAGCTTCCTAATAATTTCATCTTTGTTTTCCAAAATTTCTCTTGAATGAAAATCAATTTTATAAGTATCATCTTTTAAGCCTAAAATAATAAAATTTTGAGTATCTTTTTCCTCTGGAGATTTTACTGCAAACAAATAACTGTTTTTAAAAACTGAATTAAAGGTTTTGAAAATCGAAAGCAACAACAAATTTCCTTTCCCCTCCAATTTTCCAATAATATTCATTAAAATCACTCCATTTTCTGAAAGCTTATCTCTTGCTAAAGAGAAGAATTCTTTTGTGGTCATGTGAACAGGAATTGAATAAAGAGAGGAGTAAGCGTCAACGAAAATTAAATCATATTTTTCTTTTGTTTCTTTCAAAAATCTTCTCCCGTCTGAAATAAAATTAAATAATCTTTCATCTTCGGGAAGCCTAAAATATTCTTTAGCTAATTGAAAAAGAGAGGGTTCAATTTCAGCTACCTCAACTTTTTTAATTTTGTTTTCTTCCAAAAGAATTTTTCTTGGAAGAGAATAAGCTCCGCCTCCCAAAAAGAGAGCTTTTTCAGCATTCGGGTTAACTATTTTGTAAAGCACATAATATTTTGTATACTCAAAAGGCAGGTCATCAGACTCCAAAAACACTGCTCCCTCTAAATGATTATGAAATCTTAAAACTCTGGCTCTTTTACCTTTAATTTCTGTTTCTTCAATTGTTATTTGGGCATAAACTCCATCTTTTTGAAAAATAATAGAAGGGGGGTTTTGGAGAAAAAAAGTCAAAAGTGAAAAAAATAAAACAAAAATAAACGGAAAAAACAAAAATTTAAGTCTTCTGAAGTCTTTTAAAAAAATCATTCCCAAAAACCCTATGAGACAAAGTAAGATTCCGCTCCCGACAATAATCTTGCTTGTACCAAAATGAGGAATTAGAAAAAATCCAGCTAAAAAACTCCCTGCAATACTCCCCAAAGTTGACCAAAAGAAAATTTTACCAGAAACCCTTCCCACTTCTTTTAATTCCAATGTTGTGAGCTTGATAGCGAAGGGAGAAATTGTTCCCAAAATTAAGCTTGGGATAAAAAATAAAATTAAACTAACAATTAATGGACCGATTTTTATGTCAAGGCTATACCCAATAAGTGGTAAAAGAAACTCTCTTAATACCTGAATTAAAAGAGAAAAAATTCCAGCAATAAAAATTAAAAGAAAAAACAAATAAAATTTGGGATATTTATCGGCCAAAATTCCTCCAATGTAATAACCCAAACTCAAGGCTCCCAAAATTACTCCAAGAATGCTAGAAATTGAAAAAAGAGTGTTTCCAAAATAAGGAGCTAAAATTCTAGTTGCTGTAACTTCAATAATCAAAACTATTGCGCCTGTTATAAAAACAATTAAAAAAATAAAATTCTTCTTTAAAAAGGCCATCATCTAAATTTTATTAGATTTTAAAATTTTTTCAACTAAACTTTTCTCTTGATTTAAAAATTCCGTCTTGATAGAATAAGTTTTAGTGGGCGGTTAGCTCAATGGAAGAGCGTGCGCTTGACGTGCGCAAGGTTGTAGGTTCGAGTCCTACACCGCCCACAATTAAAAACCAAAATATGAACACAAAGTTAGAAAAATTTTTAATGCCTTATTTAAAAAAAGATTTACCAAATGTGAAAGCAGGAGACACTGTAAAAGTGTTTCATAAGGTAAAGGAAAAAGATAAAGAAAGAGTCGAAGTTTTTGAAGGAATAGTAATTGCTAGAAAACACGGAAAAGAAATTGGGGCTACAATTACTGTAAGAAAAGAGGTGGGGGGAGTTGGGGTAGAAAAAATTTTCCCTCTTCACTCTCCTTTAATTGAAAAAATTGAAATTTTAAAAAGAGGAAAAGTGAGAAGAGCAAAGCTTTATTATTTAAGAGAAGCTACTGGAAAGAGGGCAAAGATTAAAACAAGAGAAGAATAAGATGTCAAAAAAGTTTTTTTCTTTTTTGCCTTTAATTTTCTTAATTTTTTTTGCTTTCTTCACCAGATTTTATCGCCTATCTTTTCCCAAAAATGTTGTCTTTGATGAGTGCCATTTTGGACTTTACGCAACAAAATATCTTTCACATCAATACTTTTTTGATATTCATCCTCCTTTAGGAAAGTTAATTCTGGGTTTAGTAGCTTTTTTAGCAAAAATTCAGCCTGGATTTGATTTTCAAATTTTTCAAGAATACTCTAATTTTAATTATCTCGCTTTAAGAAGTACTGTGGCTTTTTTTGGTTCACTTTTTGTTGTTTTGATTTACTTTTTAGTAAGAGAGTTAGGTTTTTCAAAAAACGCAGCCTTTTTGGCATCTTTTTTTGTTCTCTTTGATAACGCCCTTTTAGTTCAATCAAGATTAATTTTAATTGACATTTTTTTACTTTTTTTTATTTTTCTTTCTCTTTATCTTTATGCAATTTTTAAAAAATTAAATCCCTTTTCAAAAAAATGGTGGATTTTTGGAATTCTTTTGGGTTTCTCTCTAGGATCTGCAATCTCAGTAAAAGTAATTGGTCTTGGAGTAATTCTTTTAATTTTGGTTTGGGAAATTCTCGAAGAAAGACTTTTTTCAAAAACTAAAAAAGAAATTTTAGCAAAAACCTTTTTTTTACTTCTTTTTCCATTTTTTCTTTATTTTCTATTTTTTGCCATTCACTTTATACTCCTCAGAGAAAGTTGTGAAAAAAATTGTGGATGGATACTAGAATGGGAAAGGGTGTTTCCAGGAATTCAAAAAATGTCTGAATATAGTTTTATTCTCCCACGGCTCAATAATCCTCCACCTGGGAACTTATTTATTAAATTTTTTGAAATTCAAAAATTGATGCTTTATGACATTGCTGGAAACTCTTCTTACTATTGGCAAAGCCCCTGGTACTCTTGGCCATTTATGATAAGACCTATTGGATATTTTTCAGAAAAGGTAGGGGAAAAATCAATTTTTATTTACTTTATTGGCAATCCTTTTGTGTGGTGGCTCTCTTTTTTAGGGCTTTTAATTTACCTTTACTTAATAACCAGAAATTTAATCTTAAAATTCAAAATGAATTTATCCTCAAGTTTTTATTCTCCCAACCTCCGATTTTTACTTTTGGGCTATACAATCTTTTTTATTAGTTTTTCTATCGTCCCTAGATTTTTGCTCCTTTACCATTATCTAACTGCTTTAAACTTTAGCATTATTATTTCTTCTGTTCTGTTTTCAGAACTTTTACAAAATTTATCGAAGAAATTATCAAATATTTTGTTTCTGGGAATTTTAGGATTAATTTTATTTGGCTTTATTTATTTTTTACCCCTAAGCTATGGAATTCTTTTATCAGAAGAGGGTTTAAAATTAAGGGCTTGGTTCCCCACCTGGTTTTATTAAATGATGTTGTCAAAAATCATTTCAGAAAAAAAATTAGAAAAAATTCTAACTATTTTTTGGTTTTTATTCTTCCTTCTCGAATTCAACCTTCAAATTTTGTCATGGAGAGTAAATTGTTTCTTTTGCAGAAACATATTTAATATTCTCTATAGCTTTGCTGTCTTTTTTTTCTTTTGTTTTTTAATTTTTATTTTACCAGCCATCTTCCTCTTTTTTGACGAGGAAAGAAAAAAATTTTTAATAATATTTCTTTTTCTTGTTTTTTTTATGTTCCTCTCAACTTTTTGGAGTATTGTTCCGCAATTTTCTTTTTTTGGTGGGATTCAAATACTATTATTTTCTCTACCAATGAGTATTATCACTCTTTCTTTTAAAAATCCAAAAAATATTTTAAAAAAGTTAGCAATAGTTTTTACACTTTTTGGATTTTTGACTAGTTTATTTTCTCTTTTTCTCTTAGTATTTGGAAAAATAAAAGAACTAGAAAATGGTATATATCTTCAGTTTTTTCCTCTCGGTTGCTTTCAATTATCTCAATTGGCTTCAATTAATTTCCCTTTTTTCTCAATTTACTCTGTTTTTCATAACCCAAATACCTTTGGTTTTTGGCTTTTTATTACTATTTCTTTTACTTTTTTCCTTTTTTTGCAACATAGAAAACTATCAATTCTGATTTTAGCTTTTGTTCAGATTTTAGCTTTCTCTTTTACCTTTTCTCGGGCAAGTCTGCTTTCTCTAATTGCTTTTTCAATTTGCTTTTTATTTTTTTTAATAAAAAAACAAGAAAAATTAAAATTCTTCTTTTTGTTTTTCCTAATATTTCTTATAACATTTCCCCCTACCTTTGAAATATGGAAGAAAAAAATAGAATCTGGTTTGGGCAAAAGAATGGAAATTTGGAGGGAAGCTTTTGAAATTTGGAAAAAAAGAATGTTTTTTGGTACAGGTGAAGCAACTTCTGTAATTTTACTAAAAAACAAAACGGGCGATATACACTTTCATAATAGTTTTATTGAAACCTTGGTAGAACTAGGAATAGTAGGGTTTCTTTTTTATCTTTTTTTGTGGATTTATCCAATTAAAATTGGTTTAAAAAAGCTAAAAAATTTAGAAAATGAGGACAGTTTTATTTGTTTATCTTTTATCTTTTCTGTGTTAGTTGGGTTTTTTCTCAATGCTTTTTTTGAATCAAGGATTTTTTATTCAAACGCTTTTCTTTTTACTCCCTTATGGTTTTCCTTCATCTCCTTTTTGATCAACCCTAATTTCCCCTAAAAAATTTAAACAAGGTTTGATTTTTTTAAATAAGTCTTTAAAATATTTTTTATGGAAAAGAAGAGTC
>CAZGXQ010000033.1:0-4084 GCA_964530195.1 uncultured Candidatus Saccharibacteria bacterium
ATCCCGGGATCACAGGTTGCTACGCACCTCCCCCGGGCTTATCGCAGCTACGCCACGCCCTTCATCGCTCCCCGCACCCGAGGCATCCACCACCTGCTTTAGTTCGTCTTGCCCCCAGGCAAGAGTTTGCACTTTGTCTTATTCACTTTTAAAGAGCTATCAAAAAAGCCGCTTTAGGAAGCGGCTTTGAAAACTTCCAAAAACCATTTAAAAATCAGCCGCTTCCTAATTTGAATATCAATCCATAAATTATTTCTTGCATACCTACAGAAATTTTAGCAAACCAAACCTCTTTGTCAAGAGGCAAAAAATTTATCTAAGACTTAAAAATTTTTACTCTGAAATTTTCTTTCTTATATCCTCAATTATTTTTGCTGCCACTTCTTTTCCACCCAATCCAAATGCCAATCCAAAAGAGAGCATAAAAGTACCTACTAATCCCATCACAATTGCATCAATAATTGAAGGGGTCACTCCTAATTGCCGGAGAATCATTAATCCTGCTAAAACATAAATTGCCCAGCGGGTTGCTGCTCCTAAAAATTTAGCATAACCTATACCCGATTTGCTTACTGAAGCTTGAATAATTTTTCCTAAAATATCTGCCACGATAACTGCCACTATAAAAATCACTACTGCTACAATTAAATTCGGAAGCCAACCAACGATTTGATCTAAAAATTTCAATTCTACTTGATATCCCGAAAACAAAATTTTTATTCCAGAAATCAAAAAGACAATAAAAATAATCCATTTTCCAATCTCTCCGATAAAACCTGATGGTTTTGTTTTAATTTCTGCTTTTTCTAATGTTTCTTGCCAACCCAATCTTTCAAAAATCAGATCAAACTTTAATTTTGACAAAATTTCTTTAACTATTTTTCCCACAATAGCTCCTGCAATCCATCCAATAATAATCACAAACAAACCAGCAATAAGTCTTGGAACAAAAAGAATTATTCCGTGCCAAAGTTCAGAAAGAGCAGAAAATGTAATTTCTGTCCAAGTGTTTCCACTCATTAATTTTTAAAAATTTTTTAATTAATCGACCTTTGGAAAAAATCTTTGGACCGAAGGGGACTCGAACCCCTAACCTCTGGTATGCAAAACCAGCGCTCTGCCAGTTGAGCTATCGGCCCAGAGTTTGGGTGGCGTAGGAATCGAACCTACGACCTCCCCGCACCTTTTGTGTTGGGCATGGTAGGAATCGAACCTACGACCTCACCCTTATCAGGGGTGCGTTCTACCACTGAACTACATGCCCCTAAGGTGCGGGGCCGTTCTTCCACTGAACTAGCCACCCATAAATTTGGAATGAACTTTTCTACTACTCAATTACATACCTATCATTTCTTTAATATAACTTTTTATCAAATTTTTTGCAAATTGAAAATCAATCTCTATTTTTACTAAGTCTTCGAAAATTTCCTTAGTTTCTTTGAAGTATTCTGCGCAAGCTTCGAAAAATTCTCTTTTTTCAAATTTTGAGGGAGAAATCAAAGAAACTAATCTTACAACTTTTATTTCCTCTGGCTTGAAAATTGAATCTAAATAAAGCTCAACTCCGTACCTCAGTTTTGAAATTTTTTCCAAATGTGGCAAAAGGTCCTTTTTAAAATGAGCTCTCTCACCAGAAAGCCAAAATTCCCAAGGTCGAATGATTTTTCGGTTTTTTTCCAAAAGAACACCAATCGTGCATTTCTTTTCCTTCTTTAAAAGAGGTAAAATTAAAATTCTCAAGTGTTCTTTTTTCAAACCTATTAAATCAGAATCGACAAAAACTACAATATCTCCCTTTGCTCTTTTTATTCCATAACTCAAAGCAAAACCCTTTCCATGATTCCTCTTTAGCCCAACAACTTTTATTTTTTGATTTTCAAATTTTTTTAAAAACTCAAAGCTTCCATCATTTGAGCCATCGTCAACAAAAATCACTTCATTTAAAAATTCACTCTCCTCTAAAACTTTTGCAATGTTAGCTACCCTCTCTTTTTCGTTGAAAACTGGTAAAATTGCAGAAACTTTCATTTTTCTAAAACAAAAATTTTTCTTTTCATTAAAAAGTCTTTTTGAGAAATTATTTTTAGTCCAAGATTTTTAAAAATTTTTACCCACTCTTTAGTGGTATAAAAATTAAATTTTGGTGATTTTCCAAAAAACAAATTCCAAAATATCCAGTGAAAAAAGCAGTAAATTTTTCCAAAAATCCCCTCTGACAAATCTTCAAAAATTATAATTCTCTTTCCAACTCTTTTTGCTTCCCTCAAAATCGAAATTGGATCCTCTGTGTGATGCAAAACAAAGGAAATTAAAACTACATCAAAAAAATCGTTTGGAAAAGGAATTTTTTCTCCATCATAAATTTGAAAAGGAATTTGAAAAATTCTTCTATCTTTAATGTCTATTCCTAAAATGTCGAGATTATATTTTTCTTTTAAAGTTTTTGCCAAAATTCCAGAACCACAACCTAAATCTAAAATTTTTTCATCACTTTTTATAAACTCTTTAACCTGAACACACATTTTTTCAGCTGCTTTCTCGTAGATTTTAGAGAAAAGCTGATAGTACATTCATTTTTTGTTTTTACTAAAAGAACCAATTATAAAATCGGGTAATTTTTTAAAAATCTTGGGCGAGATTTTTATTGAACAATCATACTCTCCAATGTTTACAATAATTTTTGGTTTAGAAATCAATGATCTATCAACAAATGTTGGCAATTTCCAAAAAAAACCAAAAGGAGGAACTGCTCCAACTTTTGCAGGTTTAAATTTTTCTTTTATCGTTGTTTCTGAAGCAAAATCTATAGTTTTGATTGCTTTTTCTTTTCTTTTTTTTCTCCAATTATTGAGAATTTTTTTTAATTTTGCCTTATCTAGATTTCTGTTTGCTCCAATTAGTGCTAAAAGAAAATTTTTCTCATTAGTTGTTAAGACAAGAGTTTTTCCCACAATCTCTGGTTTTACTTTTAGAGTTGCAGCTTTATCATAAGCTGTGTAAACTGTTTTGTGAGAAATTAATTCGTATTTAATTTTATTTTTTTCTAAAAATTTAATAAAACTTTCTTTAGCTCCCATATTAGATTTTTGAGGTTTTTGAGGAAAAGTCTCTTAAAGTTGCCCCGACTGGATCGAGACTTTTGGGCTCCTCGATCAAAACCCCTAAGGTCAAGAAGCGAATTCGACCCCTCGACCTTAGTCGACCAATAAATTAAATTGAGTGGTCCACGGGCACCTTCCGGTACCCGTACCTTGTTACGACTTCGCCCCTCTCACTGAGCCCAGGTTCATTCTCCTTGCGGAGAATTTCACCTGTTCCCAGCTCGCTTGGCGTGACGGAATGGGTGCTTAAAGCTAGCTTTCCCTTTCCTTCCCGGCAGACGGATTTCCCGTACCGGGCGGAGCCCTACCTATGCAATTTTTTCTTTAATCTTTCAATTTTCTTCCAACCTTCTCCATCTACCAATCCAACTATGTAATCTCTAGAAAGCATAGGTAGGTGAGGCCCTTCCTCAATTATATCTTGGTCAAACGCGGCGTCAAGATATATTGAGTACTATGGCCTCGCTGACTTCCCGAAAAGGTATCAGCTTTTTTCCTCTTCGGGATCTCCCTGGGTCAGTAAGATGACTGTTTCGAGCATCCCTCAGAAAATTAGAGATGAGACTTCCTCCTGACCGCCCAGCAGAAGTCGTCTCTAATTTTTACAGCCCATTAAGGCTGGAGGGCTGCTCTTTGCCTCAAGCCCTTCATCCAAATCCCTTACGGGATTTGAACTGCCCTTTTGGCTACAGCTCCATTGAGCTGGTGGGACTTTCACCCACTAGTCATCTTACCTGCCAGGCACACTTCATTGGGCGGTGAGTACAGGGCTCAGGAACGTATTCACCGGGGCGTGGCTGATCCCCGGTTACTAGCGATTCCGGCTTCATGAGGGCGAGTTTCAGCCCTCAATCCGAACTGAGGCAGCTTTTTAGGGATTAGCTCCCCCTTACGGGTTCGCAACCCTTTGTAGCTGCCATTGTACCACGTGTGCAGCCCAGGGCATAAAGGCCATGCTGATCTGTCGTCGTCCCCACCTTCCT
>CAZGXQ010000034.1:0-7747 GCA_964530195.1 uncultured Candidatus Saccharibacteria bacterium
TAAAGTTTTTCCTAAACAATTGTTTGTTTCATTGGATTCATCAACCATGTTGTTGTAATTGTCAGCACAAACTCGAAGATTATAAGTTTGACCTGAAGTACATTGCCAAGTAAATTTTCCTGTTCTTTGTTCTCCTGCAGAAAAAGAATTCTCATAAACCCATCTACCATTTGGAGCAGTGTTTTCTCCAGGGAATAAAAGGTCAGTATAAGATCTTCCAGCAAAAGCATTTCCTTGGTTTTTAATGATGTAATTTACTTGTAGATTGCTATCGAACCAAAAATCTAAAATTACTAAATCGGGTTTAGCAATTGGGGTGGGGGTGGGTGTAGGTGTTTTGGTTGGAGTTGGAGTTGGTGTTCTAGTCGGAGTAGGTGTTGGAGTTCTGGTAGGAGTTGGGGTAGGTGTGGGTGCTAAGGTAGTGCAATAAGCAGTGTTACTCCACTCACTCTCCCCTCCTGTATTATAAGCTTTTACTCTGTAGCCATAAGTAGTGTTGGCTGTCAAACCAGTGTTTGACCAAGAAGTAACATTAGCTCCTACTGTGTGAACAAGTGTTGTTGGAGTGCAACCTGATCCTGAACAACGATAGATTTTATAACCTTCTTCTCCTGTAACATCATTCCAAGACACATCAATTCTACTAGAAGAAACTGCAGTGCAAGAAACTTGAGGAGGGCAAGGTTTGCAAGTAATATGACCTGGGGGATAAGTACAAAAAAGGTTCCACTCTGTTTGGGTTCGGGAGGGAATGAAAGTTATAGGAGATCCTGAGCTGTTATATACACTTTGGCAAATTCCGTGTTCATTAATAATAAGTGTCTCTCCGGGATAGATTTTGTAGCTCCGGCAGGTACAATTTTCAGAAGGAGAACAACTCTCTTCACATCCTCCGGCAATAGCGCTGGCGACAAAAAAAAAGATTAAAAAGATGGAAAGAAAAATTATTTTGAAAAATCTCATAAAACTTTTACGAACGGAGGTGATTATTTCATTATCGAAAAATCAAAAAAGCGTGTCAAGTCCTAAAGCCCTAAAATTTTAACCAATTGCCAAATAAAAGTAACAACTACAGGCTGTGGTAAAAGAGAGTAAGATTTTTTTCCTTCATCATCTAATACAACCCAAGGTCTTTCTTTTCTTTCAATCTTTCCGTTTTTTATTTCAAAAATATATTCTGGAGTAATCTCATAATCGTCTACATATTTTTTTGCCAAATCTATCGGGATAGAGTTTCTCAAATAAATCTTTGGAATTCCATAAAGAGAATTTGCCAATTCCATTAATTTTTGATCCAAATTTAATCTTTCTCTTAAAGGTCCAATTCCTAATTCATCTCCTTCTTTTTTTACCATTGGAAGATTACATTTTTCACAAATTAAATAGAACTCTTTTTCCTTCTCGTCAAAACCAACTTTTGGAGTGGGCAATAACTTTAAGTTTCTTGAGAGTTGACATTTTGGACAAATTCTCCTCCATTTAATTCTCTCTTCAATTACCATTTCTGGAACATCAATCAAAACAAAAACATCTGGATCATCACGATGCCCAATTAGGTCTCTAAAAAACAAAGAAAAGTTAATTTGATCTAAATCTCTTGGAAAGCCATCAATAAAGAGAGTTTTCTTTTCTCTTTTTTCCATTTCCCTTTTAATCAAAGCTAAAATAAGCTCTGTAGGTAAAAGAGTTTTTGTGTCTCGATTCTCTAGAGCAGAAATTGCTTCTTTTAGTTCTATTCTTCCACGATAATTTTTAGCTAAATAATTTAGTAACTCTTCTTTCTTTTTTTTGTCCCTAATTTCATTATCAATTTCTCTCACCATATCTCCAATTGAAAAATGTTCAATTAAATCTGGTCCCAAAATTTCAGCCAACATTTTTGAATAGGTTCCTTTTCCAGAATTCTTTTTTCCCAATAAATAAGCAACAAAGGTATTCTTTTTTAAAAAATTTTTTAACTTTTCAATTTCTCTCCCTGCTTTTGCTAAAAAATATTCCCTTTCTTCTTTTGGATCTGAAAGATTAAACTTTCTTTTTAAACCTTTAATTTTTGTTTTAAAAATTGGAAACTTCATAAATCTTTTCTCCATCAGAAATTATTTTTATATCACCGTTTAGATCTGTCCTTAAAATTTTTACTCCGTTTTTTCTTAGCCTATCAAGCACTTCTTGATGTGGGTGTCCATGTTTATTGTTTTTATCAACACAAATTATTGCAATTTGTGGCGAAACTTTTTCCAAAAATTTTTCGGAGGTTGAGGTTTTGCTGCCGTGATGAGCTACTTTTAAAATTTCGCTTTTTAAAGAAAAATCTCTCGTTAAAATTTTTTCTTCAGCAGTTTGAGAAAGGTCCCCGGTAAATAGGAATGAGGTCTTTGAAAAAATAAATTTTCCACCAACTGATGTATCGTTGCTTTCTTTAAATTCAATTCCTTCAAGACTTAAAAGAGGAGAAAAAATTTTAAATTCCCATTGACAATCTTGACAAAAAACTCTTTTTCCAGCTTTAGCAATTTCTATTTTTGCTTTTTCTTTCTCAATCAATTTTTTCCATTCTTCATACCCTGTTCCCTTTTTCACTATTCCTGTCCAGATAATGTTTTTAACTCTGTATCTTTTCAAAACCTCTAGCAAACCACCCAAATGATCAATGTCAGGATGAGTTAATATTAAAAGCTCAATTTCTCTATCCCAAAAAGGGATTTCTTTTGAAAGTTTTTCTAAAATTTTAGAGTCTAACCCTCCATCAATTAAAATTTGATTTCTCTCTGGAGTTTGAACTAAAATTGCTTCCCCAGGAATATCAAAAAAATTAACCTCCAAAAATTCAGGTTTACTTAAGTCAAAAACTATTTTCCAAGCCAAAATATTTCCAACAACTAAAAATCCAAAAATAACGCCAAAAATCCCTCTCTTTCTCATTTCCCAATTTTGTCTTTAAGGTTCTATTTTTTTCCTAAAATCTTAAACATCTTTGTCCCACAAACAGGACAAACTCCTGTAACAGCCTGTCTCTCTGTCCCACCTTTTCCTTTAATGGTAACAACCTGAGGATCCTTTATTTCTTGCTTTTTCTTGCACTTTACACAAAATCCGATATATTTTTCTTCTGCCATTTTATTAACTTTTAATAGTTAAAATTATTTCGACCTTTATACCTTAATTTTACCTTAATTTCCTTTTATCTTCAAATCAATTTAAAGCCCCAAATCTTGAGAAATTTTTTGCATTCCCCTTAAAACAATCTCGATAAATTTTTCCAAAGAAAGTTCTAAATATTCTTCACATTTTTTTATATTCTCACGATTTGCTCCTTTTGCAAATGATTTTTCTTTGAATCGATTCAAAACATTTTCTACCTTCAAATCGTTAATTTTTTTTGAAGGTAAAACTAAGGTTGCAGCAACAATTAGTCCTGTTAAAGGATCAATACAAAATAAAGCTTTTGCCATTTTTGTTTTTGGTAAAACTTTATGAGCTTCATTATGACTCAAAACAGCTTCACAGATTTCTTCATCAAATCCTAAATTCCTTAAAATTTCTGCCCCAACTTTTGAGTGTAAATTTGGATTTCCTTTTGTTTTTTCGTAATCTAAATCGTGTAATAACCCACAAATTCCCCATTTTTCTTCATCTTCGCCAAAAAATCTTGCCAATTCTCTCATTCCAGTTTCTACTGCTAAAGAGTGTTTGATTAAATTTTGATTTTTAAGGTTTTCTTTTAGTAATTTTAAAGCTTCATCTCTTTTCATACGAAAAACTTTTTTACTTCTTTCAAACTAAAACTTTGCCATTTTCCATTTATCTTTATCCAATATTCTACCGGAATTTTGTGCCTTTTTTCAATTTTTATGAGTTTTTTATATTGCTTTTTATCGTGTTCTGAAGGGTACCATTTACCTTTTTTTGTTGTTTTAACTTCTATTAACTTCAAAACCTTATTTTCGTTTGGAGCTAGGACAAAAAAGTCAGTTGTCCCACCTATTGCCAATTTGAAAATATCCTCTTTCGAAAAAATCTTTTCTAATCTTTTTTTTGCCTCATACTCTGCCCTATATCCTTTTTTCATTAACTATAAAAAGAGGGGTAAAAATATCAAAGCTACCTTTCCAATCAATTTTAGCAAAATATTAATTGAAGGACCTGCAGTATCCTTTAAAGGATCTCCAACAGTGTCTCCGATTACTGAAGCTTGATGAGCTAAAGAGCCTTTTCCTCCGAAATTTCCAGCTTCAATATATTTTTTTGCATTGTCCCAAGCAGCACCACTATCTGCCATAAACAAAGCTAATGGAAAGGCAGTAATTAAAGCTCCAGCTAAAAATCCAGTCAGTCCTTCTACTCCAAAGAAATATCCTACTAAAATTGGTAAAATTATAATCAAAAATCCAGGCAACAACATCTCTGCTAAAGCTGCTTTTGTAACTAATTCTATACATTTTTCATACTCTGGTTTTGCTTTACCCTCTCTTAATCCTTCAATTTCTCTAAACTGCCTTCTTACTTCCTTTACCATTTCTAAAGCTCCTCGGCTTACTCCTCGAATTAACAGTGCAGGAAACAAAAATGAAATCATTCCTCCAATAAAAAGCGAAGCTAAAATTTTTGGATCAGCCAAATTAATGGTTTCTAATTTTGCTTTTTGTAAAAAGGTTGCTAGCCAAGCTAAAGCTACTAATGCTGCAGAACCAATCGCAAAACCCTTTCCAATGGCTGCAGTAGTATTGCCCACTGCATCTAAAGCTTCCGTCTTTTTTCTTACTTCTGGAGGAAGTTCTGCCATTTCCGCAATACCTGCAGCATTATCAGCAATGGGACCATAACAATCGCTAGAAAGGTTAATCCCCAAAACTACTAAAACTCCCAAACCTGCAATTGCAATTCCGTAAAGTCCATAAGGTAAAGCTATAGAATATACTAAAAACATAGCAATTGCCACGCCCAAAACTGGCAAAATTATGCTCAAAAATCCAGTTGCTAGTCCTTCTAAAATCAAAACCGGAGCTCCAAATTGGGCTGACTTTGCAATATTAATTACTGGCTTTTTTTCTCCTGAAGTATAATATTGAGTTGCTTTTCCAATCAAAAATCCAACCAAAAGACCAATTAATAAACACCAGAAAAATTTAAGGTGACCAAAAATTTTTTGAACAAGAAAATAAGCCAAAATTATCATCAAAACATTAGCTACTAAAATTCCCCGATTCATTGCTTTTTCTACCCCCCAAACTTGTTGAGCAAAATCAGCATTTTCTAATTTGCTCGAAACTTTAGCAAAAAAACTTCCAATAATTGAACTCAAAATCCCCAAACCAGCTAAAATAAAAGGTAAAATTAACCCTTTCTCACCTAATAATAAAAGACCAATCACTGAACTTGAAACTATCGCATCAACATAACTTTCAAACAAATCAGAACCCATTCCAGCAATGTCTCCCACATTATCTCCTACTTGATCTGCAATAACTGCTGGATTTCTTGGATCGTCCTCTGGGATTCCTTGTTCTACCTTTCCCACTAAATCTGCTCCAATATCAGCAGATTTTGTGTAAATTCCCCCACCTACTCTAAGAAAGAGGGCAGCAATAGAAGAGCCAAAGGCAAAATTTATTAATATATTGACATCTTTTGAAATAAGCCACAAAACACTAGCTCCCAATAGTCCCAAGCTTACTACCAAAAATCCCATCACTTCTCCTGCAGAAAATGCAATATCAAATCCTTTAACAAAACTTAATCGAGAAGCCTCAGTAGTTTTAGCATTAGCTAAGGTAGAAATTCTCATTCCCAAATAGCCAGCTAAACTAGAAACAAATGCGCCAAAAAAGAAAGCTAAAACTTGACCTAAATTTTTATTAATTATTCCCAAACAAATCCCAATCACTATTAAAACTAAAGCCATTGTCTGGAACTCCCTTCTCAAAAAAGCTCTTGCCCCGTCTTGGATAGCTTTTGAAATCTCTTCCATTTTTGGAGTTCCGCTTGAAGCTTTTCTAATTTTTTGGATTAAATAGAGAACGAAAGAAATCCCAAAAAGAGCAAAAATTAAAGAAATTGTAATTTGATTTATCATGGCTTTTGTTAAAATTTATGTTTTAAACCTTGACCTTGACTCCTCTATTTTAAAAAAATTATTCTTTAACATCAAGCTTTGAGTAAAGAGGAAATCTCTTTTGCAATTTTTTCCATTTCTTCCTTTTCAATTTTGTGAATAATTGAAAGATCTACTAAAGCTCCATGATTATCTCCTGGAAACCTAGGAAGTAAATGAATATGAGCATGAAAAACTTCTTCGCCCATGATAAAAGAAACAACAAAATCTGTTTTCATTGCTTTTTTGATTGCATTGGCTATTTTACCTACTACCTCAAAATACTCTCCCAAATACGGAACATCCCAAACCCATCTAAAATGCTCTTTTGGAATCACTAAGGTATGACCTGGATTTCTTGGTTTAATATCCAAAAATGCCAAAAATTTTTCATCCTCAAAGACTTTAAAACAAGGAATTTCTTTTTTTGCTATCTTGCAAAAAATACAATTTTCCATATTATTTAAGGAATAATACCAAAAAGTTTAAAAAAAGAAAAGATGAAACTAGGAAAATACATCAAATGGTTCAAAAGATTGATTGAAAAAGAAAAGGAAGCAGAGATTGAAGTAATGAAAAAGGAAATCAAAACCCTTCCTGGAAAGGAAAGAGAAAAATTGGGAAGGGCAATTTTAAATTTGAAAGGGAAAATTGTTGGAAGGGAGTTTGCTTTCAAAATAGTAAAATATGGAAGAGAAAAAGAAATCCAAACTGAAATTTCGGTTGGAGATTTAGTTTTAATTTCAAAAGGAAATCCATTAAGAAGCAATTTGGTTGGAGTTGTTACCGAAAAGGGCAAAAGATATTTGTGCGTGGCTTTAGAAAATGTTCCAATTTGGGCATTAAATGACATAAGAATTGATTTATTTGCAAACGATGTTACTTTTAAAAGGCAAATTGAAAATTTAAAAAGTCTTACAGAAAGCGGAAGAAGGGCTTTATTTTACAGTTTAGGAAAGTTGTTTCCTATTCCTTCAAAAAAAATCCCCTTTTCTCCAATTGATAAAAGTTTAAACTTCTCCCAAAAATTAGCGGTTTCTTTTGCTTTAGGAACTAAAGATTTCTTTTTAATTCAAGGACCTTTTGGGACTGGAAAAACTAGAACATTAGTGGAAATTATTTTGCAACTTGTAAAAAGAGGAGAAAAAGTTTTAGCTTGTGCAGAAAGTAATGTAGGAGTTGATAACTTAGTAGAAAAATTAATGAAAAAAGCAAAAGTTGTAAGATTGGGGCATCCTTCAAGAGTAGCAAAAAATTTAATTGAATCCACTCTTTTTTATCAAGTGGAAAATTCAAAAAATTACCAAAAAGTAAAAAGACTAAGAGAAAAGATAGAAGAATTAGTTGCTTTTAGAGATCAATTTTTAAAACCTACTCCTCAAAGAAAAAGAGGATTGGAAGATGAGAAAATTTTAAGATTAGCACAAGCAAAAAGAACAAAAAGGGGAATAAAAATTGAAGATATTGAATCAATGGCAGAATGGATAAAAATTCAAAATCAAATTACAAAGATAATCAAAGAAATTTCAAAAATTGAAGAAAAAATTGCTAAAAAAATTTTAGAGGAAGCTGAAGTAGTATTGTGTACTAATTCTTCTGCAGCGCTTGAGTTTTTGAAAGATTTTGAATTTGATGCCGCAGTAATTGATGAAGCAA
>CAZGXQ010000035.1:0-7768 GCA_964530195.1 uncultured Candidatus Saccharibacteria bacterium
ATAAATCAAAAAAGCTACCCCAGAAGGGATGATGATAAATAGCCCCTGGCGAACAGTTAAAGGTCCAATTAATTTTGTTTCATATTCAATAAATTTCGGTACCCTAAACAACATAATTTTTTATTCAATTGGTTCTCGGTAAATATCCTCTCTTTTTTCAATTCCTTTAGGAGGCTCTTTTTTAGTTTCCATTTTGTAAATTTTTTCCAAACTAAATTTTACGGGGAAAAAAATAAACCGGAAAATCTCTCGGCTTACTTTTTCTGCAATTTCAGGGGAAAGTTTTAAATCCTTTTCCAAGGCTAATTGAAAATCTTCAGGAGGTAAAAGCCCAATTAAAACCAAACCCACGAAATCTAAAATTTCTTCTCCCCTTTCTTGTATTTGGTATCTTTCGCAAATGTCAAAAACTTCTTCTCCTGTTTTTTCTGAAAGAATAACTTCTTGTAATTCTTTGGGTAGTTCTTTGTAAAGTTTCCAAAATTTTTCAGGTGGAATTTTTGTTGCCATAGTTTTTATCTTAATTCTTCTAACTTTCTTCTTAAATCGACATTAATACTTAGAAGGGTTTCATAAAGAGGATTTTGTCTAAAAGGAGGCTGCAAGAGAAGTTGACCAAAACGAGTTAAGAACGCTTCAACTTCTTCTCGAGTTCTCATTTCTCTAATTATAGTTTTTGCCCTTTCTTCAATTTCTGAAAAAGCTTGCCTTAATAATCTTGCCTTTGTTTTTTGTTTTTGAATGCGGGCCTCATTATATTCCCCTTGCAATTTTACCAATTGTCTCTCTAAGACCCTTAAGTTCTCGGCAACTTTCGTCTCTTCAACAAATTTTTCATACTCTGGGAAGTGTCTTCGGAACATACCATAGCTTACAAATTCTCGATCCATTACTTCCCTTCCAGGAAAAGGAATATAGCGTCCCGCTTCACTGGCAAAAAGCCAATGGAAAAGGTAAGGGTTTTCCTCTCTTTGTTTTATTAATAATTTAACCTCCTCTTCTGGTTTTCCCTTAACTACTTTATACATTTGATTCCAACCCCCAGGACTTTCTAAAAGTTTTCTTGCGGTTTCAACATCAAAAGTTCTGAGAATAGCTTGGAACTTTTCCGGGCTCATTCGATGAGCTCCCCAAATTGCTTCAATTGAGGCTAAAGCCTCACTTGGAACCTTCGTTACATCTCCAGGCCTCAATTGTTCAAAATGTAAAACTCCAGCTGCAATGTCTCTTAAGGTTCTTCCCTTTCTCAATTCTTCATCAATGCGTTCTCTTAGCGCTTCATTTCTTTCATATTCTTCTCTTAATTCTTTCTCTCTTTGAGTGATTGCTTCTTCAACGGAGCGTCTTTTTTCTGGTGGAGCGAGATTCAACTTTGCTTCCTCTGTCATAAGATGAAACACAGCATTATAAAATTTCTTAAAATCTTCTCCATATCGGGTTCTTAAAACTGGATTTCTTAAAGCTTGCTGCATTTCTATTGCCGCTCGTTGTTGAAACTCTTCTGTAGTTTTAGCTAAAGTTCCTAATTCAGCCATTCTTCCTAAAATCTGGATCCTTTCATGAGTTCTATAAACTGGGCTTTGGGCAATTTTTGCCTGTTCCTCAGGCGTCATTTTTTCAAACTCCTTTGGTAAAGTAACCTCCCGCGCTCTAATAGCATAAGGTAAGAAATAAGGAGCCATAACTTGAGCCCCTCTTTCAAGAGTACGAGCTAAGGGACGAGTTATTAGACCAGCTACAGGTCTTTCTTCATATCTTTTTAACCACTTAGCCGCTCTTTGTAAGTCCTCTGGCGTTTCTCCTAATGTACCAGCTAGCCAACGTGTAGCTCTTGATCTTAATAATTTTCCCCTTGCCCGGCCTATAACTCTTCCAGCCTGTCCAGCAAGTCTTAAAGCCATAGCACCTCCCCAACCTGTAGCTTGTATTCCAAGCATAACTCCCAATTGCAAAAGACCTAAAGTGAAAAAATGAGGAATAATTCTGGCTACTTCATCCCACTGATTAAAGGTATTTGCAAAAAATTGAATAAGAGTTTGCCCCCCAGGCAAAGGTTCGCTTTCAATTATTTCTCCAGCTCTGGCTGACAAGTAAAGAAAGAAAGCACAAATTGGGCCTGCCAAGCACCAACTAATGAAATCTTTGAACCACCTTTCCCAATATTGTCTAGTTGCAGGCAAGATTAAGCAAATAAAAGCAACTGGAGATAAAACTACATAAATCCAAATGGCAGCATATCGGAAAAGGAAAGTTAAAAGGTAGGCAATTAAAAGAGTAGCTGTATACATTTGAACTGAAATCACAATTAAACATCCTGCAATTCTTTTTGGCCAGGCAAGGGGATTAACAATATCTTTTAAAAATTCTACAATTTGTTGCCCCACAGTATGCAAAGTAGTAGTAAAAACCCCAACACCTCCTATTTTGTCTGTAAAATAATACATAAAAATATTAGAAGCATCGACAATTAAACCGCAAATGACTCTAGAAAAGTAAACCAATATACCAACAATTACTAATCTCCACAAAAGTTTCCCCGTATCATAACCTTCAAGCCTTAAAATTGTAGCAAAGGCAATCCAAACTAAAACCAAAACCAATCCAATACTAATGAAGCCTCCCGTAATTTGAAGCCCCGCAGTGACAAAGGGATTTTGAAGGTAAGTCCATCCTCCCAATAGCCCAGGATGCAAAGCTCTAGTGATTGCATCACTCAAAAGACTATTTATCCATCCCAAAACAATGAGGATTAGGCGAATAAAAAAGATAAATATTACGCCAGCTTCGTATTTTTTAAAAGCAGCGCCTAAAAGACCAGTTATAAATTGAGCAAAAGGAGATTGTGCCTCACTTGAGAAGGGAACAAACAAAAGGAAAATTACTAGAGAGATTAGCCAAATAGCTCTTTTACTAATTTTACCCATAATAAAAGAGAGAGATTTTCTGCTCTTGATTTTGGGTTTATTCCAATTTTTAAAAAGACCTTTTCTAATTCAATTTTATTTCTTATTAAAGAAGTAGTCAAATTATTAATAAGTTGTTTTCTAGGATGGGAAAATCCAGCTTTTAAAACTTTAAAAAAAATTTCAGGGTCAATTATTTTTTCGTAGCCATTTTTTAAAGGTTCAATTTTTAAAATTGCGCCATCAACCTTTGGTCTGGGCCAAAAACACTCTTTTTTTACATAGTCTAAAATTTTAGCTTTTGCGTAAAATTGAGCAAAGAGGGCTAAAAAATTTGTTTTTGGAGCTTTAGCACAAATTCTTTGAGCAACTTCTTTTTGAACTAAAAAAATCATCAAATTTGGTTTTTCCTTAGCTTTGAGAAACTTTTGAATTACGGGTTTTGAGATATGATAAGGAAGGTTGCCAACAACTTTATATTTTTTTGGAAGATTAAGCTTTGAGAGATCAATTTTTAAAATATCTTCATTTAAAATTTCTACATTTTTAAAGTTTTTTAAAAATTCTTTTGCCAAATTCACCATTCTTTTATCTTTTTCCACTGCTAAAACTTTCTTTGCTTTTTTTGCCAACTCCTTTGTTAAATTTCCAAAACCAGGTCCTATTTCTAATACAAAGTCATCTTCTTTAATTTCTGCAAAGGAAGCAATTTTTTTTAATATACTTTCCCTGATTAAAAAATTCTGCCCAAATGATTTTAAGGGGAAATTTTTATTTAAAAGCCCTATTAATTCTTTTATCCTCACCTTTTTATTTTAACAGAATTTCAACTTGACAAATAGATCTTGATATAAGAAAATAGAAAAAAATGAAAGAATTTAGCCAAAAATTAAAAACTTTAGGCAAATTTTTAATTTTTGGGGCAATTTTAGTTTTTTTAATTTCTTTTTCGAAAAAAGAAGAAAGGCAAAGAAAGAGTTTCTTTTCTTTTTTCCATCCCTACTGCTCTTCCTTTGTAGATCCAACCAAAAAATCCGTGCCAGAAACCCCCTCCTTTTTTATTCAAGAAAAATCCTTTCTCTATTCAATTAATCCCCCCTTTACAATTTTGCCAAAAGTATTTGCCCAGCTTTTAGGTGCGGAAATTCCAAACAATGAAATTTTAATTCACCAGGTTAAAGAAGGAGAAACCCTCTCAGCAATTGCAAAAAATTATAATTTAAAAGTGGAAACCATCGCCTTTGCTAACAATTTGGCAGATGAGAAAATTCTGCCAGGGCAAGAATTAATCATTCCTTCAGTAGATGGGGCAATTCATATTGTTAAAGAGGGAGAGAGTTTAGAAGAAATTGTTAAAAAATATGAAGTCAATTTAGAAGATGTTTTGGCTTTTAATGAAATAGTTTCTCCAACTGAAATTTCAGAAGGTCAAGTTTTGATTGTTCCTGGAGCAAAGCTAAAAGAACCTTTGACAATTCAAAGAAAAACCCCAATTTTTGTTGGGGGCATTTCTTCCTATCCCTATGGTTATTGTACTTGGTGGGTAGCACAAAAAAGAGAAGTTCCATCTTGGGGAAATGCTAAAGATTGGCTAAAAAACGCTCAAGCTTCAGGATATCCAGTATGTCTTGGAAGTTATTGTGAACCAAAACCTGGGGCAATTGTTTCTTTAAAAACTAGACATTCTTTAGGACATGTAGCTTATGTTGAAGAAGTAAAAGATGGAAAAATTATTATTTCTGAAATGAACTATCTTGGCTTTGGAGTAGTAAGTAAGAGAAGTTTGAAAATTGGAGATCCAAGAATTTTAGGTTATATTTATTAAATTTCTCTTTGCCTGTAATTTAAAGCTTCACAGATATTTTCAAAAGAAATCTTCTCTAAGCCTTCTAAGTCTGCAATTGTTCTTGCAACTTTTAGAACTCGATGATAACCCCTAGCAGTTAATTTTCCAGTGTTGACATATTTTTTTAAAAGATTTTCACTTTCTTTGTCTACTTGACAATATTTTTTAATTTCCTCCAAAGTCATTTCAGAATTAGTTTTTTCTTTTTTAAAACGAATTTTTTGAATTTCTCTAGCTTTTTTAACTCTTTCTTTCACTTTTTCTGCCCAACCTTCTTCTCCTTTTGAGATCAATTTTTCATATTTTAGTGGGGGAACCTGAACGAAAATATCAAATCTATCTATTAAGGGACCGGAAAGCTTTCTTTGATACTTTTGAATTTGGGAAAAAGAGCAACGACATTCTTTTTCTGGATTTCCAAAATTTCCACAAGGACAGGGATTGGCAGCAGCTACTAAGGTAAAAGAAGCAGGAAAACTTAAAGAGTGCCTTGCTCTTGAAATTGTGATCTCTCTTTCTTCTAATGGTTGGCGCAAGCTTTCTAAAACATCTCGATGAAATTCAGGAAATTCATCCAAAAACAATACTCCTCTGTGAGCTAAAGTAATTTCTCCTGGTCTTGGCGGATTTCCTCCTCCAATCAAAGCTACTTCAGAAGCTGTATGATGGGGAGACCTGAATGGTCTTTCAAAAATTAGAGGTGAATCTTTTGGCAAAAGCCCAGCGATACTATAAATTTTTGTAACTTCTAAAATTTCATCAAAAGAAAGAGGAGGCAAAATTTTAGCCAAAACCTTTGCCAAAAGAGTTTTTCCAGCTCCTGGAGGTCCAATCATTAAAAGATGATGATTTCCAGCAGCAGAAATTTCCAAAGCCCTTTTTGCAATTTCCTGTCCTTTAATGTAATCTAATTCGCTAAAATTTTCCTTATTTTTTTGAATTATTGTTTGAAAATCCACTTTTTCTGGTAAAATTTCAATTTTTCCTTCCAAGTATCCAATAGCTTCTCTTAGATTTTTTACTCCAATCACTTTAATTCCTTCAATTAAGGCAGCTTCTTTTGCATTTTCTTTTGGCAAAATAATTTCTGAAAAACCTTTTTCTTTTGAAAGCAAAGAAAAAGAAATTGCACCCTTTATGGGTCTTAATTTTCCATCCAAGCCCAATTCTCCCAAAATCAGTTTCTTTTGAGGATTAAATTTTATTTCTCCAGTTGCTAAAAGATAACCTAAAGCAATTGGCAAATCATAAAGAGAACCCTCTTTTTTTAAATCAGCTGGAGCTAAAGAAACCAAAACTTTTATTGGCTTTGAATGAGGAGATTTAAATCCCGAACTTTCAATTGCTGTTGCCACTCTTTCTTTTGATTCCTCAACTGCTCTATCAGCAAGTCCTACAATTTCAAAACGTCTTAAGCCAAAATCTACACTAACTTCAATCTCAATTATTTGAGCCTCTAATCCCAAAATTCCAGCTGAGAAAACCTTAGAGATCATTTTAACGAATTATTCCTCCAGCTGCTATTCCTCCGGGATCATCAGGCAAGAGAGTAGTAATTGGTTCATCGGTTACTTGAATAGGATTTCCTGTCCATGTATCAATTCCAGTTAAGGTTACCGTATAAATTAAGGTTCCAACTTGTCCCTTGAGAGATAACCCTGGAGTATAGGCAATTTGGAAAGCAACCATTGGAGGAGAATCAAAAATACCAGTTCCAGGCGGAATTTTTCCAACTTCCCAAATTACCTTTCCTCCTCCTAGAGGCACTCCTTTTGCTAACAATTCATTTAATTTTAATCTTGTTCTTTCATCTACATAACCAATAGGCTTTGTCAAATTTTGGGGAGTTAAAATTTCATCTTTATACTTTAATTGAAATGCGTTTACAGCTTCAACAGTTATTTTTCCAAAATACCCAGTAGGCTCTAAATCTTTGGGCCAGGCATAAGGTACTTCTTTTGACAAAATAATTTGAAGATATTTAACTTCTAAAGATTGCATTCCCTCTTGAAGCGGTCTTTGAAATTTAAAACTAGCAGGTATTCCAGGATAGGGATAAATTCCAGGAGGAGCAACTTCTGTTTCAACTTTAATATTCTCTCCTTTAAGGGCAATTATTTTTACCTCAGGAGGAAAAGTTGCTACAATTTTTGCATTTTCGACCCAATTATAATAATTTTCATATTTCCAAACTATTGTATAAGAAGTGGTTTCATTAACTTTTGGTGGATGAGGACCTGAATTTTGAAAGAATCCATATTTATCGCTATAATATCCTTCCTGATAAACTATTGCCTTTGTTTGAACCTTATTTCTATACTCTACTTCAAAGCCAGCAGCCGAAATTTTGGTTTTTAAAACAGCATTAGTTTCTTCTTTACTTTTTGGTTTATAATCTGATTTTAATTTAACCCAAAAATCAATTTCTCCTTCATCCCCTGGTAATAAATATCTTAAAGTTTTTAATTTTTCTCCGGTCCAAGAAATAGCATTATCTCCAAGAGCAAATTCCCCAAGAGGAGCATCAATTGTTTCAAGATCAAAAAGTGGGCTCAAAAGAGTAACAGTAATTTTTAAATCTCTCAGAGGTTCTTTGTAAATATTTTTAAAAGTTATTTGGTAACGAAGTTTTTCGCCGGGAGTTGCAATATAGTTTTCCTTTCCGTTAATTTTTTGAGAAAAAGAAATTACAGGTTCAAAGGTTAAGCTTTTTATTGAAGTTTCTTTTAAGAAGATTTCTTTTTCTGGAGTTTTAATGAATAGCTGAGCTTTAAATTGAAGTTCTTGGCCAAGAGGCGCCCCACCTCTTGGGAAAAATCCAAAAAATTCAATTTCTCCCCCCTCCCCTTTATTTAAACTTTGGATTTCCCAATCTCCGGTTTTGGTTTGTAAAGGTTTAGTGTCTTTTAAAGAAAAACCTTGGGGCAAAATCATTTTTACTTTCAGATTTTCAATTTGGGATTCAAGAAAAGAAATATATTTTAAGCTAAAAGAAAAAGGGGAATCTTGGGTAGAGGAG
>CAZGXQ010000036.1:0-13064 GCA_964530195.1 uncultured Candidatus Saccharibacteria bacterium
CCAGGATTAAAAAGAGCAAGAAGAGCTCCTCAGTGGCAAAAACGCTAAGCGTTTTTAAAGCCACGCTGAGCGTGGCAAAACGCTAAGCGTTTTTAAGGCCACGCTGAGCGTGGCAAAAGAGGGGAAGTTTTTCTAAAATTAAATGATGCTCAAGGAATTAATTGATAAATTTTATTTGGAAAGGGAAAAGGAAAAAAGGAAAAAGGAAAAAGAAAGAATAAGGTTTTTTATCAGTGAAGCTGGAAAGTGCCCAAGAATGATTTTTTTTAGATTTAAAAAAGCACCTGCAGAGGAAATAGAACCTGAAAGATTAAGAATTTTTGAAGAAGGGGAAATAATTCAACAAAGAATTTTAAGGCATTTATTCTCTTTAGGAATTGTTAGAGCCACAGAAATTCAGATTCCTCCTCAAGAATTAATTGCAGGAAGAGCAGATGCAATTGTTTCTTTCACGGATAAGACATTTTCAGATTTTGGGATTGAAATTAAAGAAAAGATAGAACCTGGCATTCCATATGTTTTAGAAATCAAAAGTATTTCTGGGAAAATAAATTCAAAAAAACTTCCTCTTCAAGATCATATAAATCAATTACAACTTTATTTGCATTATTTCAAAATTAAAAAAGGAATCCTGCTTTATCTGAACAAAGATACTCAAGAAATTAGCGAATTCCTTTTTGATTATGACCAAAATTTAGTAGAAAACATTCTAAATTGGTTTTCAAAATTAAAAGAAAAAATTGAAGCAGATATAATTCCAGTAAGATTGACAGATTGGCCAGAGAATTGGCAATGTCAAAAATGCGAATTTTTTGAGATTTGTAAAATTGCAGGACGTCAAGAAATGGAGTGGGAAAAGCTTAAAGAAAAGCTTGAGGTTTCAAGAGTTTAAAATAAAGATTGGGTTCTATAAAATTCTCCACTCTCTAAAATATAGATTTTCTTTTCTAAATTATTCCAGAAAATTTTTGAGTTTTTAAATTCTTCAAAAGTTACTAAATTAATCTTGTCTCGATCATCAATTTCAGCTATTTTGACTCCCTCTTCTGAATTGAATATTAAGTAATTAGAATTTATCCAAAATAAATCCTTTATTTCTTTAGAAAGACGCAACAACAAGAATTTTTCACCTGCTTTTTTGGGAGGTTGATTTAGTTCTTCTTTTAAGAATAAAATCCATATTTCAAATTTTGAAAAAATTGCTAACTTTTTTCCGTCTGGCGAGATTTTTAAATTTTTTCCACAAAAAAATTTCTCAAAATTTTTAGTTTCTGGATTCAGAAGATAAAAACAGCTTTCGCTTTCATTTTTGGTTTCTTTCACAAAAATGTTTTCATTTAAAATCTCAATTGAGTATTCAATTTCTTTTTTAAGAGAAAGAGGGGTTTGGTTTAATTTTTCTTGGTTTAAAAAAAGATTTCCAAAAGAGTCCAAATAATATGTGTTTTTTTCAGTTTTCTTTTTGGCTATAAAATTTTCCTCAATTTCATCTTTTTCTTCTCTTAAAATTGGAGGAACTTGAGAAAGATTTAAGGTAAAATTTTTGATTTTTTCTTCAACCCCCGCTTTTATTTTTAAAATATTTTCGTTTTCTGTTTCTTCAATACTTATTAAATTTGCCCCAGCTTTTGAAATCGTTTTTTCTTCTAGCAAAAGAGTAATTAATTTTTTTTCTGTGTCATAAAGAGAAAGCAACCATCCTTGCTCATTTTTCTCTTTCAAAATAATTCTTTTTTTATCTGACAAGGGATAAAAATCTTCAATTGAACTAGCCAATTTTTCAAGATTAATTTTTTGAGGGAATAAAATGATGTTTTTAGCTTCAGTGACTTTATTTGGTTCAATTTCTAATACCTTTTCCCAGGAGAAAAACCCTTCTTTTTTTACTTCTACTTTATACCTTTTGGGTAAGAGATTTTGGATTAAAGCAGAACCAAAAAAAATATCGGTTTTTTTTACGAATTTTCCATTTAAAAAGATCTCAACTTGTTTTGGGTGGACTTTAAGGAAAAGCCCTCCTGTTTTTACAAGAGTTTTTCTTTCAAGGTCAAGTCTATATCCTTGGGAGTAGAGAACCAAAAGAGGAGAAACTATTAAAAAAACAATACACAAAACCCAAAATAAAAGTTTTCTTTGCCATTTTTTCATTTTTTTATTATATCAAAGTTATAAATTTGAAATAAGTTTAAAAATAAGATATCATTTATAATGTATGAAAATAGGTATTGATCTAGGAACTTGCAATTCAGTAGTTTTTGTTCCGAAAAAAGGAGTTGTGATTCAAGAACCCTCAATTGTAGCTGTTTCAGTTCCAGAAAACAAAATTTTAGCAATCGGAATTAAAGCCAAAGAAATGTTGGGAAGAACGCCAGACATTATTAGAATTTATCGACCCTTACGAAACGGTGTGATTGCAGATTTCAGAATTACTCAAGCAATGCTTAAATATTTCATTAATAAAATTTTAGGATTTTTTAAGTTTCTAAAACCAGATTTAGTTATTGGAGTACCAGCTGGAATTACCTCAACAGAGAGAAGAGCGGTAATTGAAGCAGCTTTGGCAGCTGGGGCGAAAAATGTCTATTTGGTAAAAACTCCAATTTTAGCCGCTTTAGGAGCAGGGGTTCCAATTGAGTCTTGTTCTGGAAATATGGTTGTAGATATTGGAGGAGGAATGACAGAGGCAGCGGTGATCTCTTTGGGGGGGATTGTTACTTGCAAATCAATAAGAGTAGCAGGAGATAGGATTGATTTGGCTATTAGTGAGTATGTAAAAAAGAAGTATAACCTTTCAATTGGGGAGCAAACTGCAGAGGAAATTAAAATCAAGATTGCAAGTGCAATTTTAGAAAAAGAACCAAAAGTAATAGAATTTCGAGGAAGAGATTTAATTTCTGGTTTGCCAAAAAATATTACGATTTCCTCAAATGAAGTCAATGAAGCTATTTCAGATATTTTACAGGAAATTGTTCGTTTAATAAAAGAAGTTTTAAGAGAAACCCCTCCAGAACTTTCGGGAGACATAATGGAGAAAGGAATAGTTTTGACAGGTGGTGGATCTTTGTTGCGAAATTTACCTATTTTAATTTCAAAATCAGTTGGGGTACCAGCAATTGTAGCTGAAGAACCTTTACTTTGTGTGGCTAAAGGAACCGGAGTGATACTAGATAACTTAAATCTTTATCGAAAAGTAATTTTTACAAAAAAAGTATGATTTTGGGGCACGAAACCCAAATTCAATACCTTAAAAAAATTTTTCAAGAAGGAAAAATTCCACACGCTTTCCTATTTTGTGGTCCAGAGAAAGTTGGAAAAAAACAGGTTGCTTTTGAATTTTGTTCTTTAATTTTGGGAAAAAAATTCAAAACCCATCCAGATTTTTTGTTAATTGAGGGAGAAAATACAATTCAAATTGATCAAATAAGAGATTTAATTTCAAAGTTTAGTTTAAAGCCGATAAAATCAAACTGGCAAGTGGCTATTTTGGATAATGCTCATTTAATGACTAAAGAAGCTCAACAGAGCTTTTTAAAAACGCTTGAAGAACCAAAAACTAATGCAATTTTTATCCTAATTACAGCTTATCCTTCACTTCTTTTGCCCACGATTTTGTCAAGATGTCAAAAAATTAATTTTTATCCACTTTCAAATGAAAAAATTCTTAGTTTTTTAAAAACAGTGAAAAATTTGAGCGAAGAAGAAAAAGAAATAATTGCCGAAATTTCAGCTGGAAGACCTGGAATTTTATTTGAATTAATTTCGGACCCACAAAAGATTCAAACTTTAAGATTTTTTAAAAAGCTATTAGAATTACCGCTTTATAAACGTTTTAATTTTGTTAAACAAATCGCAGAAAAGGAAAGAGAAAAAGAATTTTTAAAAGAGGCCACAAATTATTTTCGCTATCTTTTTTTAGCAAAAATAAAAGGAAAAGAAATTGAAAGTTTTCCTTATTCTTTATCAAAAATAAAAGAAATTCTTGAAGCGATTCAATATACTTTCTTTCTTTTATTAATTACTAATGTAAATAAAAGGTTGGCTTTAGAAGTCTTAATGTTAAATCTATAAAAAACATGCAAAAGGAAAAAATTTCTTACCAAGAAATTATAAAAAAAATCAAACCAGAATGCGAAAAAGTGATGGAGTTTTTAGAAAAAGAACTTCAAACAATAAGAACCTCAAGAATTTCTCCAGCTTTAATTGAAAATGTTGAAATTGAGTATTTTGGGCAAAAATTTCGTTTAAAACAATTAGCAGCAATTTCTGTTTCGGGCGCAAGAGAAATTACTCTTCAGCCGTGGGACAATTCTTATATTGAACCAATTTTTAAAACTTTAGAAAAAAAATCATTAGGAGGAAGTTTTTCGGTTGAAAAGAATGTAATAAAAATTATTTTCCCTCCCTTAAGCGAAGAATTCCGAAAGGAGCTATTGAGGGTTCTCTCCGAAAAAAGGGAACAGGCAAGGCAGAAAATTAGAAAATTAAGAGAAGAAGCTTGGGGAAAAATCCAAGCAGCATTTAGAGAAGGAAAACTTTCAGAGGATGATAAATACAAAGGGAAAGATGAACTTCAAGATTTGGTTGATGAATACAATGAAAAGATTGATAAAATATGCGAAAAAAAGGAAAAAGAAATTTTAGAATAAAATTATGCTTTCTGCTTATTTTATCGCTTTTTTTACCCTAAGTTTTTTGATTCTTTTGCATGAATTTTCCCATTTTTTGGTCGCCAAAAAATACGGAGTGAAAGTTGAAGAATTTGGTATTGGATTACCTCCGAGATTATTTGGAAAAAAAATTGGCGAGACAATTTATAGTATAAATCTTCTTCCTTTTGGAGGATTTGTGAGGCTTTTTGGAGAAAATGAACTAACTGAGAAAGAAGGAAGTTTTAGCCAAAAATCTATTTGGCAAAGGGCCCAAATTGTTGGAGCAGGAATAGTGAGTTTTTGGATTTTTTCTTGGATCATTTTTACTTTTCTTTTTACGAAAGGAATTCCGCAATCAGTTTCTGATACTGAAGACGGAAACTTAGTTGATCCTAAAGTTCAAATAGTTTTTATTTCTCCAAATTCTCCAGCTGAAAAAGCTAATTTAAGAATAGGAGATGTGATTCGAGAAGTTCAAACCCAAGATTCAAAAATTTCAATTTCCAAGATTAAAGAACTTCAACAAATAATTAATGAAAATAGGGGAAAGGAAGTAATTTTGACCATTGAGAGAGGCAAAGAAATCTTTCAAACAAAAGTGATTCCAAGAATTGAAACCCCAGAAGGAGAAGGACCAATTGGAATACTCTTGAGTAGAGTATCTATAGTTTCTTTTCCTTGGTATATAGCTCCATTTAAGGCAATCGAAAAAATTTGGGTTTTAAGCAAAAACATAGTTTTGGGTACTATTTTTATCTTGCAAGATTTAATTTTTGGGAAAAAATTGAGTGGCATTGAAATAGCAGGTCCCTTAAGAATTGGTCAAATGTTGGCTCAAATGCAGCAAGCAGGTTTGAGTTATTATCTTTCTTTTGTAGGGACAATTTCTATTTACCTTGCAATTTTTAATCTTTTTCCAATTCCAGCTTTAGACGGAGGAAAACTGTTGTTTTTGGCATTAGAAAAAATTAGAAAAAAACCTATTTCTCCTAGTTTAGAACAAAAAATTACCGCCTTCTTTTTCTTTATTTTGTTGACTTTAATGATTTTGGTTACAATTAAAGATATAAAAGCTATATTTTAAAATGCTTCAATCAAAATTATTTTGTAAAACAAGAAAGGAAAAACCAAAAGACGCCCAGACAATTTCTCACCAATATTTAGTAAGAGGAGATTTTATTGAACAAACAATCGCCGGAGTTTATAGGCTTTTGCCATTGGGTTGGTTAGTTTATCAAAAAATTGAAAATATAATCAGAGAAGAAATGTTAAATTTGGGAGCCCAAGAAGTATATTTGCCAGTGCTTCAAAATAAAAATCTTTGGCTTGAAACAAAAAGATGGGACACAATTGATCCCCCACTTTTTAAATTAAAAGATCGCCATCAAAAAGAAATTGCTTTAGGACCAACCCATGAAGAAGAAATGGTTGATATTGTAAGGAAAAGAGTGAAATCTTACAAAGATTTGCCATTAGCTTTATTTCAAATTCAAACTAAATTTCGCAATGAACTTAGACCGAGCGGGGGCCTTTTGAGGACAAGAGAATTTATAATGAAAGATCTTTATAGTTTTGATAAATCAAAAGAGGAGGCATTAAAATTTTATTCAAAAGTTAAAAAAGCTTATTTTAGGATTTTTAAAAAATGTGGATTAGATCCAATCTGTGTTGAAGCTAGTAGTGGAACAATTGGGGGCGAATATTCAGAAGAATTTATGGTTTTAGCAGAAAGTGGGGAAGATAGAGTTTTAATTTGTGAAAAATGTGGTTTTTCGGTAAATCTTGAAAAAATCGGAGAAAAGAAAGAGTGCCCAAAATGTCAAAGTTCTTTTGAAGAAAAGAGAGCAATTGAAATAGGGCATATATTCTATTTAGGCACTAAATATTCTCAATTAATGAATGCTACCTTTTTGGATAAGAATGGAGAAAAAAAATTTATTTATATGGGCTGTTATGGAATTGGTCTTCAAAGATTAATGGCAACAATAGTTGAAATTTGGCATGATGAAAAAGGAATTATATGGCCAAATTCGGTTGCTCCATTTAAATTTCATTTAATTCCTATTGAAGACTCAAGTAGGGTTAAAAAGATGGCTAAAAATATAGAAGTCAATTTACAAAAAAGAAATATTGAGGTATTGTTAGATGATAGAAGAAATCTTACCCCGGGAGAAAAGTTTTCAGATTGTGATTTAATTGGTATTCCAACAAGAGTGGTGATTAGTGAGAAAACTTTAAAGAAAAATTCTGTCGAAATCAAAAAAAGAAGCGAAAAAAAATTAAAATTAGTTAAGGTTAGCGAGTTTTTAAAAAATCCTCAAAAATATGCTTGAAAAATTTTTCAACTTTCTTTCTGAAGACATGGCAATTGATTTAGGAACTGCGAATTCAGAAGTTTATGTTAGGGGAAGAGGAATTGTTCTACAAGAGCCAAGTGTTGTTGCAATTAATCAAAAAACTGGGCAAGTTTTAGCAATCGGTCTTGAGGCAAAAAAAATGGTTGGAAGAACACCAAGCCATATCGTAGCTGTTAGACCTTTGAGATCTGGAGTAATTTCAGATTTTGAAGTTACAGAACAAATGTTGAGATATTTTATTGAAAAAGCAAGAAAAAGAAAATGGATCGGACCAAGAGTTATCATTGGAATTCCATTTGGGGTAACTGAAGTAGAGAAAAAAGCTGTAATTGATGCTGCAAAATCTGCTGGAGCGAGAGAGGTTTTTTTGATTGAAGAACCAATGGCAGCTGCAATTGGAGCAAGGTTACCCGTTCAAGAAGCTACAGGAAATTTAATTGTTGATATTGGAGGAGGTACAACAGAAGTGGCGGTGATTTCTTTAGGAGGAATTGTTCTGGCAAAAAGTTTAAGAGTTGCGGGAGATAAACTCAATGAAGATATAATACGTTTTGCCCAAGAAGAATATAAATTGTTAATTGGAGAAAGAACTGCAGAGATGATAAAAATTGGAATTGGATCAGCTTATCCTGTAAAAAATTCAAAAGGAGAAAAAAAACAAATGCCAATGCGAGGGAGAAATTTAGTTACTGGCTTACCAGAAGAAGTAATAGTTACAGAGGAAGAAATAAGAAAAGCTATGGAAAAATCTGTATGGCAAATTGTAACTGAAGTTAAGGCTGCAATTGAAGAAACTCCTCCAGAGCTTTTGGCAGATATTATGACGAATGGAATTTATCTTTCAGGAGGGGGAGCATTACTCAGAGGTTTGGACATTTTAATTCAAAAAGAAACAAAAATTCCAACAAAAGTTATTGAAGACCCAATGACTGCAGTGGTAAGGGGAGCAGGAATGGTATTGGAAAATTTAGATGAACTTCACGAAGTTTTAGTAGAAACCGAAGAATTATTGCCACCAACATAATGATTACAGAAAAAGAAATTCAACATATTGCAAAACTTGCAAGATTAAATTTTAAAAAAGAAGAACTGAAAAAATTTCAACGAGAATTTTCTAAAATTTTAGATTACATTGAAAAGCTAAAAGAAGTTGACATTTCAAAAGTTGAAGCAGATTTTCAAAAATCTTTTCTTAAAAATGTGATAAGAAATGATGAACCAAAAGAAAAATTGAAACTAGAGATTGCGAAAAAACTAATTGAAGCTATGCCCTCAACTCAAGACAATTATTTAAAAGTAAAAAAAGTAATTTAATTTTTAATGAAATTTGAGGATTTAACAATTGAAAAAGTGCATCAAGGACTTCTAAAAAAGGAATTTTCTGCTCTTGAATTAACAAAGTTTTTTCTTGAAAGAATTGAAAAAGAAAATCCAAAAATTTTTGCCTTTTTAGAAGTTAACAGAGAATTAGCAATTTCCCAAGCAAAAGAAATAGACGAAAAAATCATAACCGGACAAAAAATTTCTCCCTTGGCCGGAATTCCCTGTGCAATAAAAGATAATATTTTGGTCAAGGATTTCAAATGTACTGCAGGTTCTAAAATTTTAAAAAAATATATTGCTCCTTATGATGCAACTGTAGTAAAGAAATTGAAAGAAAAGGGAGTAATTATTTTAGGAAAGACAAATTTAGATGAATTTGCAATGGGGAGTTCAACTGAGTACTCAGCCTTTGGCCCAACAAAAAATCCAATTGATCTAAAAAGAACACCAGGAGGGTCTTCTGGAGGATCAGCAGCAGCAGTTGCTGCTAATCTTTGTATTTTTGCTTTAGGTTCAGATACTGGAGGGTCGGTTAGGCAACCTGCAGCTTTTTGTGGAATTGTGGGTTTTAAACCGACTTATGGAGCTGTTTCAAGATTTGGATTGATTGCTTTCGCTTCTTCTCTAGATCAGATTGGTCCAATGACAAAAACCGCAAGAGATTGTGAAATAGTTTTTGAAGCAATTAAAGGAAAGGATGAAATGGATTCAACAAGCATTGAAATTTACTCGGGTAAGAGCTTAACTTTTAAATCGCTCAAAGAAATTAAAATTGGAATTCCAAAAGAGTATTTTGTAAAGGGAATTGATCCTGAAGTAGAAAAAGTAGTAAAAAATGCTATCAGAAAATATGAAGAAATGGGAGTTAAAATTGAAGAAATTTCTTTACCTCATACAGAATACGCTCTCCCTTGTTATTATATTTTGGCTCCAGCTGAGGCTTCTTCTAATTTGGCAAGATATGACGGAATGAAATACGGAATTAAAGAAGAAATTGAAGGAAAAGATATTTTTGAAATATATTCTAAAATAAGAGGGAATAATTTCGGTCCAGAAGTCAAAAGGAGAATCATGTTGGGCACATTTACGCTTTCTGCTGGATATTTTGAAGCTTATTATCTCAGAGCCCAAAAAGTAAGACTTTTAATTAAAAAGGATTTTGAAGAGGCTTTCAAAAAAGTAAATTTCATTTTTACTCCAACAACTCCAACACCTCCTTTTTTACTTGGGGAAAAGTTGAAAGATCCTGTTTTAATGTATCTTTCTGACATTTTTACTGTTCCTGCAAACTTAGCAGAGCTTCCAGCAATTTCAATTCCTTGTGGCAAAGTGGGAAATTTGCCAGTGGGTCTTCAAATTATTGGTCCATTGGGGAGTGATTTTCAAGTAATTGAATTGGCAAAGTTCTATGACACCTGAACAAGCTATTCAATTTCTTTTGAATCCAAAAATTGAGGGTTGGCTTTTAATAATTAAAACTATTTTTTTGTGTTTTTCTGCTTTCTTTTTTGGTTTCATTCTTTGGGGTTTAATTAAAACTACTTGGTTAAAAAGAATTTTTCTTTGGGATTTAAAGGAATTCTTGTTTTACCGTCCGATTGAAATTGAGAAATTTAAAAAGGAATGGGAAAAAATTCAAAAAAGAATCTCTTCTGATATAGAGGCTGAACTTAAACTTGCAGTGATTGAAGCAGATAGTTTGTTGGATGAAGTTTTAGAAAAAAAAGGATATCCGGGAAAGATTTTTGAAGAAAAAATTCAAGATCTTGTTCCTGACATTTTGCCAAACCTTGACGAACTTCTAAAAGCTCATCAACTTAGAAACGATATTATTGAAGATCCAAGTTTCAAAATAGATAAAAACGAGGCAAAAAAAGCAATTTCTGTTTATGAGAAAATTTTAAAAGAGCTTGACGCAATTTAAAAAATTCCTATAATTAAAATCGCGGGGTGGACCAGTAGTAGGTCGCCAGTCTCATAAGCTGGAGATCGTTGGTGCAAATCCAACCCCCGCAACATGTTTAGTAGATTAGTTGATGAGTTAATGAGTAGATGAGAAATATAATGAGTGATGAGTTTTTCTTTGAAAAGTTAAAAATATATCAAAGAAGTCTTGAGTTTGCTAAGAATCTTTGCCGAAAGGGAAGTAATTTTCCAATAAAATTTTCAAGAATAAGAGATCAATTGATCGGGGCAGTAATTTCAGTTCCTTTAAATATTGCTGAAGGCTCGGGAAGGAAATCTGCTAAAGAAAGAATTAATTTTTATAAAATTGCTCGAACATCATTGTTTGAATGTATACCGCTATTGGAAATTTGTTTAGAATTAGATATGATTAATAAAAATGAATATCAGAAATTTAGATCAGAAATTGTAGCACTTTCAAAAATGATCAACGGTTTAATCAAATCTTTATAACCCATTAAATTCATTTACTTACATACTCATCTACTCATAAACTCATTAACTCATCACTAATATGGTCGGGGTAGCTCAATGGCAGAGCGGGGCTCTCATAAGGCCTAGATGTGGGTTCGATTCCCACCCTCGACAATAAAAAAGTAGATGAGTAATGGGTAGATGAGTAATGAGCACTACTCTTTACACCCCAACTCCCTCAACTCATCAACTCATTTACTCATCTACTAATTATTGGGGGTGTAGTTCAGCCCGGTCTAGAACATCCGCCTGTCACGCGGAAGATCGTGGGTTCAAATCCCATCACCCCCGCAAATCGAACAAATGAATAATCATTTAACGACAAATCTTTTTTTAGATAGTATGAGGCTTTATTTTCTTTTACTCCTCGTAGTTTTTTATTTTTCTCATTAATCATTCCTAAAATTTGCTCAGGAGATGGGGCAATGATTGCAGTTGATCTTTACTCGGGCATATGGAGATATTCTCCTGAAAATAGCCAAGAGGCTTGGATTAATTATGAAAATGGGTTAGAAAAGATGATATTGAGTGTAAATGTAGAAAAGAATGAAAATGCTTTATGGATTTTTCCTGTACCTGCTGATCCAAACAAAGTGATAGTTGATATAATTTCTACAACTCCAGGAATTTGGGGAATAGAAATTAAAGAAGGGGCAAAATCAAGATTATCATTTCTTCAATTTATCTTATCAACAACCCAAATTTATCCAGTTCCAACTTTGACAATTATTAAATTTATTAAAAGGTTATTCTGGCCACCAGATATATCAGATACATCAGGAATAATAACACTTGAAAGTGGAGGAACAATAGAAATGATGGAATTTTGGGAAGAACCCGAGGTTATAATTCATAAACATTTAGAGAAAGAAGGAATGACAACTGAAATTATTACTGCAAAGAGTGCCCAAGCTTTATATCAGTATCTTAAAGATAAAAACTTAAATATAGATGAAGGCACGATCCCAGCTTTAGATCACTATATTGGGAAAGAATTTAGTTTTGTTATTTCTTGGATCTCAGAAATTCCCCAACTTTCAGAAAGCACCCAAAGCACTGAAGAAATTCCCTGGTGGCCCAGAATACTACCTTCTCCCTGGGGGGAAAGAGCTCCGAAGGGAATACAACGAGGAGTTTTTGTCACGTTTCCAACTTCACAAATTTATTATCCTTTATTTTTGACGAGTGTTTATGGAGATAAAACTATACCAGTTGAAATTCGGGTTTTAGGGCACAGATCTCCGTTGATATTTGAGGATATAAAACCGTATACTAATGTCGAGTATTTCGTTGGCGACTATTCTACTCAGAGACTGAAAGACGAGGAAGAGTTGAAAAATTTTTATGATGGAAAAAAAGAACGCATCAAGTATACCAAGATTACAATTGAAGCGCCTTCAAAGTTTCTTACAAATGATCTTTGGATAAACCCAAAAGCGCCAATTAAAACTTATTACACTTCATTTTTTGTTTTTACAACTTTCTGGTTTGTATTTTTTGGAATAGTTTTCTTGATTTTAGCATCAATAATTGCCTCTGTTTTAGCAGGATCAATAGTTTTTAAAAACTTAAGAAACAAAAAAGGTATTTCGAAATTAGCATTAATTGGTTTATCCAATTGTTTTTCTATCATTGGATTAATAATTGCAGTCTTTCTGTCTACCAAACTAAAACCATTAGACGAGAATACTAAATTATTGCTTAATAAAATAAAACAAAGAGGTTATTTTTGGAAAAGAAGGCTAGCCATTATTATCTTTATTGTATTTATTCCCTTCATGTTGATTATACTGTTATTTTTACCTGTGATCATCTTACCTGGGATCATCTCAGTAGTAGTTGAGGAGTTTAAAAATCCATCTCCAGACTTTAGATTTCTCAGAGATTTTGTGATATTTATTTGGGGTCTTTACCTCATTCCATCCTTGCCTTTAATTTTTGCCAATCGCCTTAGAAAAATTAAAAAAGAGGACAAACCCTTATTTGATCAATTAAAGTTAGCTAAATATTCTTCCTGGCTATTTGTTCCAAGGGAGAAATTATTTTTCATATTTTTGTTTTCGATATTTTTTTTAGTAATTGAGTGGCTATTAATTGAATTAATTAAGCTTACACTCTAATTAAAACAAAAACAAAATTAAACCTCAAAAATAAAAATAAATCCAAAAAAGCGCCTCTTTTTAAATTTAAATTTTTAAGCTAAAAGTGGGTTGATTTTTCCTTAATTTTTAGTTAAAATGAAAAATTGGTATGGAAAAAATCAACTTCAAAAAGCTTAAACTAAAGGTAGAAAAAG
>CAZGXQ010000037.1:0-9741 GCA_964530195.1 uncultured Candidatus Saccharibacteria bacterium
CCTGCTTCTTGGGCCAGATCTATTCCCCTCTTTGTTGCAAAATCCCCGGCAATGTCCATGTCAAAACCTAAATACAAATTATCTGAATATCTTTTCAAAATTGCCAATTGGTATTGAGTTAAAGCAGTCCCAGAAACAGAAACTGTGTTTTCAAAACCCGCCTGGTGAGCCAAAATCGTATCAGTGTAACCCTCGACCAAAATACAAAAGTTTTTCTTTCTAATTTCAACTTTCGCTTTATCCAAACCATAAAGGACTCTGCCTTTATCGTAAATTAGAGTGTTTGGAGTGTTAATATACTTTGCTCCTTGTTCTTTTTTAAAAATTCTTCCCCCGAAACCAATAACTTGAGAGTTGATGTCAAAAATTGGAAAAATTATTCTTCCCCTAAACCTATCGAAATATTCGTGAGTTTCTGTTTTAATAACAAGACCTGCTTTTTCAATTTCATCTCTTTTATACCCTTTCTTTGACAAAAAATCAACCAATGATCTTTTTGTTTCTGGTGCCCAACCAATTCTCCATTTTTTGATCGATTCTTCACTTATCCCCCTTCCTATTAAATATTTAACAACTTCCTTTCCCGTCTTTCCTTCTAGTTGTTTCTCAAAAAATTTACAAGCTAGTTCACAAATTTCATATAATCTTTGTCTTTCAGTCTTTAATTTTTGATAATCTGGAGAAATTGGTTTCAATTCAACCCCGGCTCTTTTTGCCAAAATCCTTAATGCATCTCCGAATTCAACTCCTTCAATTTCCATTATGAATTTAAAAACATCACCTCCCTTTCCGCAATTTGACACAGCAAAGGGACCTGCCAAATAGGAATGATCAACAGCTACAGTTAAATCAAAAGTGTCACCTTTATAGTATCTTTTTTTAATTTCTCTAATCGGTAAAGCCCAATATAAAACCTTAGTTTTTGGATCCCGCCAAAAAAATGAAAAATGCAGCTTATAGTTTTCTTGCCAAATTATTGTATAAGATGTCTTGTGACGAACTCCTTTTTTGTCAACTTTCTCTCTTTGAATAATAAAGTTGGGGTGTTTTTTCAATCTTAAAAGAATATCTCTTAATTGTTCAGCTAGTAAAAGAGAAGTTGTGGTAATTGCTCTATAATTTCTTTTGCTTTTGCACTTTGCAACTTTTCCTTGAGTACCATCGCCTCTCCAGATGGCTTCAAGGATTATTCTTTGTTTTTGAGGTGGTAAAAATTGAAGTTCAAAAGGAATGTGTTTTTTATCTGCGCCCTTCCCGCAAAGATTCTCAAAAATGTTGGATAATTTTGAATTACAAGCTGAAATTTCAAGTCCGGTTCTTTTTCCTGTTTTTCTTCTGTGAATGCTTGCATTTATCCCAAAAATTTCTTCGATCAATTTTTTTATTTCCTTGGCAAACTCTATTTCATTTTCTCCTAAACTAAACCTAATGTAGGCTCTATGATTGCTTCCTTCGGCTATATAGTAGCCAAGTAATTTCAAAAATTTGTCATCAACTTTTATTTTTGTTGGAATCTCTTTAATCTCTGGCCCAAAATTACTCTCTTTCCTCGTATAGTACTTTTCCAAATCAATGTAATCTAAATCTTCAATTTTTTCATTCACTGGATAAAGCAAAAGGTCATCTTTGGAAAGATGAGAAGCTGGTAATTTTTCGATTTTGTAACTCAAATAAAATCTTGGACAATGTTTCTTTTTGCAATTCCATTGACAAATTCTTGTTTTTCGAGATTTGTAAGGACAATGCTTTGTTTTTATTACAAAAACTTCGTGATCTGGAGTCAAAGAAACCGTTTCGTTCGATTTTCTAACTCTAATTTCTAAAATTTCGCCTTTAAACGGCCTCCACAAAGATCTTATCACCGGCATAAATCTTCCTCTGTGAGTCTCAACTAAATCTCCGATTTTCAAATCTTCAATTTTGTGATATCCTGTTTTAGTTTTTATTAAAGTTCCTGGTAAAAAACATCCAAAACAATGCCAAATTTGCCTTGCTGGAGAAACAAAGAAAGAAGGATTTTTCTCTGAGTGAAAAGGACAAAGGGTTTTATAATTTGCCCCACATTTTTTTAAAGGTAAGTACGAAGAAATAACATCCACAATATCTAGCCTAGCCTTTATCTCTTCAATGGGAGATCTTTCCATCAAATTTTATGCTATAATAAAATTATTAAACTTTCAATGCTCAAAATTGCCCAAATTGCACCCCCATGGATCTCTGTTCCTCCAAAAACTTACGGAGGGACGGAGTTAGTAATTTCTTGGTTATGTGATGAACTAGTGAGAAGGGGGCATAAAGTTACCCTTTTTGCTACTGGAGATTCGAAAACAAAAGCAAAATTAATACCTATTTGGCCCTCCTCTCTTTGGAGTTCAAATTTAAGAGCTCCTCATGCTGTTTTTTCTCTTCTCTATAATAAATTAATCGAAATGCAAAATGAATTTGATATTATCCATGATCATTGCGAATGGTATACTTGTCCTTTTTCAAAATTTTTAAAACCCAAGATTGTTACTACTTTGCATCATCCTTTTAGCGAAGAAACAATCACTCTTTATAAAAAATTTCCAAATATTTATTTTGTAGCAATTTCAAAAGATCAGAAAAAAAGAGGACCTGGAATAAATATTGTTAAAACAATTTATCATGGTCTTCCTCTGGAAAAATATCTTTTTTCTGAAAAACCAAAAGATTATTTGCTCTGGCTATCAAGAATCGGACCTGATAAAGGAATAGCTGAAGCTATTGATATCGCAAAACTATCTGGAGAAAAATTAATAATTTCTGGGCCAATTTTGCCCCAATATGCAGATTACTTTGAATTTAGAATAAAACCTTTAATAGATGGGAAAAAAATTCAGTTTGTTGGGGCTGCAGATTTTAATAAAAAAATTGAACTTTTAAGAGGGGCTAAGGCTTTTTTATTTCCAGTTAAGAGACCAGAGCCATTTGGTTTGGTAGTAATTGAAGCTATGGCTTGTGGAACTCCAGTGATTGCTTTTAAAGAAGGTTCTATGCCAGAATTAATAAAAGATGGAGAAACTGGTTTTTTGGTAAAATCAATTGAAGAAGCTGTTTTAAGCTTAAAAAAAATTAATGAAATAAAAAGAGAAAATTGCAGAAAATGGGTACAAGAAAATTTTAGTTTAAAGAGAATGGTCAATAGATACGAAAAGCTTTATAAAAAAATTTTAAAAAGAGATGCGAAAACTTAAAATTGCCCAAATTGCTCCAATTTGGTATCCAATACCACCAAAAAAATATGGTGGAATAGAAAGGATTGTTTACTATCTTGTAGAAGGGTTAAAAAAAATAGGTCATAATGTAACTCTTTTTACCACAAAGAATTCAAAAGTTTCTGTAAAGATAAAATGGTGGAGAAAAAAAAGTTTAGTAGAAAACAAAATTCCTTGGTCAGATTATCTTTTAGAATTGGAACATTTTGCTTTTTCTTTTTCAAATCTAAAAAATTTTGATATTCTCCATTGTCACACAGGACCAAAAACTTTTTTCTTTTTAAATTTCATAAAAATCCCAGTAATTTTCACCTTTCACAATCCAATAAAAATTGAAAAGAAAACTTCTCTCTACGAAATTGCAAGAAGATATAAAGAAAAAATTAATGCTGTGTTTTTATCAAAAGCTCACAAAAAATTTTGCAATTTCTCTTTCAAAAGAAATTTTGTCATTTACAATGGAGTAGATACTAATCTTTTTGAATTCTCCAAAAAACCAAAGGATTATTTTTTATGGGTAGGGAGAGTTGAACCTTACAAGGGGATTGAGAATGCAATTTGTGTTGCAAAAAAGACGAAAATAAAATTATTTTTAGTGGGAAAAATTGATCCAGAAAGAAAGGAGTATTTTGAAGAAAAAATAAAACCAAATCTTGGAGAAAAAATTCAATATTTGGGTGAACTTTCTCAAAAAAAACTAATCAAAATTTATCAAGGCGCAATTGCAACTTTATATCCAATTGAGTGGCAAGAACCTTTTGGTTTAATCATGACAGAGTCTATGGCTTGTGGTACACCAGTGATCACTTTTGATTTGGGATCTACCAAAGAAATAATTAAAAATGGAAAAACTGGTTTTGTTATTCCATTTTTAAAAGCAAACGGTGAAAAAAATATTGAAGGTCTAATAGAAGCAATAGAAAGAATTGGAGAAATTAAAAGAGAAGATTGCAGAGAATGGGTTGAGAAAAATTTCTCAATTGAAAGAATGATTAAAAATTATGAGAAAACATACTATCAAATCTTATAAATTTTGTTTTGTTTCACGGGGACCAGGAGAAACAGGGCAAGCAAGGGCTTTAGGAAAATTCCTAGCAGAAAAAGGAGGAGAAATTTTATTCTGCTTGCACCAAGAAAAAAATCTATTTTTTCTCAAGGACGACAAAGAATTTAAAGTATTCTTAACCCCGAGACCAGAAGATCTCAAAAAAATTGTAGAAAAAGAAAAACCTGAATTTTTGTTTTTATTTAATTCAAAAATGTGGGACAATGAGTTTAAAAAAGTGTGCCCCTTTGAAAAACCAAATTTTGTTTTTTGTTTTGACTCTAATTGGCTTTTTAATTCAAAAAAATACCCGGCCTACGATTATGTAAAATGGGCTGACAAGTATTTCATTTTATTTCCTCAAAAAATTTTTAATCTTGGGGTAAAAGAATTTGGTGGGAATTTTGAAATTGAAAAAGACATCAAAGAAAAATTAATTCCAATAGGTTTTATTCCTTCTTATTTACCAATTAGCAAAGAAAAAAAAGTAAAAACAAAAAAAGAATTAGGAATAAAAAGTAATGAAAAGCTTATTTTGTCTTATTTTTCTGGTTTTGGTGCAGGCTATAGAGATTGGGCTTTGGAAAATTTCAAAAAAGCAATGGATCTTTTAGTTAAAAAGAAAAAAGAGATCAGGGCAGTTTATATTGGTCCAAAAATTGAAAAAGAGAAAAATTGGTTAATTCAACTTGAAGGAGTTTCAGCAAAAAAATATTTTGAAATTTTGGCTTCTTCAGATTTAGTTTTTATGCACCAAGGAATGGTTACTTTAGCGCAAGTAATCTCTTGCCAAATTCCTGTAATTTGCAATGTTTCAGTCTTGAAAACCGAATTTCTTCCAAAACTTCACTTTTGGGAAGTTTTGCCTTTCAAAAAAGCAGGGGTTTGTGAAATGTTTTCAAAAACAACAAAGGTTGAAAAAATTGCAAAAAAAATTGAGGAGCTTTTATACAATAAAAAAGAAATCGAAAAAATGAGAAAAAAACAAAAAGAAATTTTTGAAAGAGGGGAAGAAAAATTTTTAAAAGAATTAGAAAAAATATGCGAAAATTAAGAATTGGACAAATTTCTCCCTTAAATTTACCAGTTCCTCCCCAAAAATATGGTGGAACAGAAAGAATTATTTTTTGGCTTTGTGAAGAATTGGAAAAATTAGGACATAAAGTTTTTCTTTTTGGAACTCAAGATTCAAAAGTTTCTTGTAAATTAATTCCGATAATTAAAAAAGCACTATGGGAAAACACTAAAATTAAAGAACATGCACCTTATTATGCTTTAGAAATGGCAGTAATTTCGAAAATGGCAGAAAAGCTAAAATTAGATATTTTGCATGACCATTTAGGGCCCTGGAGCTTAACTCTATATGGAAAGTTAAAAATTCCAATTGTACATACTTTGCATATTCCTTTCCAGGGAAGAGAAGATAGAATTTTTGTATATCAAAAACTGAAAGCAAAACTCATTTCAATTTCTTTTGCACAAAGAAAACCTGCGCCAAATTTAAACTATGTAGCCAACGTTTATAATGGGATAGATATTTCAAATTTTCCTTTCAATAAAAATCCAAAAAATTATTTTATCTGGGTGGGAGAATTGTCAAAAAGAAAAGGAATTTTAGAGGTTATTAAAATTGCAAAAAAAGCAAAGATTGAACTTTATATTGCGGGAAGAATTCCTCCACCACAACAAAGAGAAGATTATCAGTTTTTTAAAAAATTTGTGGAAAAGAAATTGAATAAAGGAAAAATTAGATACTTAGGAGAGCTTTCCCAAAGAAAACTTGCCTTTTATTATAAAAACGCAATTGCTTTTTTATATCCTTTACAGTGGGAAGAACCTTTTGGTTTAACTATGATTGAATCAATGGCTTGTGGCACTCCAGTTATTGCTTTTAAGAGAGGTTCAGTGCCAGAGGTGGTAAGGGATAAATTAACTGGCTTTGTAATTAAACCTTTTAAAAATGGGGAGCAAAATTTTGACGATTTTGTTTCTGCTATAGAAAATATTTCAACTATTAAAAGAGAGGATTGCAGAGAATGGGTAGAAAAAAATTTCACAAAGGAAAAAATGGCAAAAAATTACGAAAGAGTGTATTATAAGATATTAAATGATTAAACTAATACCAAAAATAGCAGAGAAAATAAACAAAATTTTAAAAGAAAAAGAACTCTACCCTCTAGAAAAACCAGAGGACTTTATAAAAAGAACTCGCAAAAGAAAACATAGGTATTCTACAGTTTGTCAAGACAAAAAAGGAGAGAAATTTATTTTCTATGCAAGATTACATGATTCTCCCTTTGAAAAAGAAAGAATGGTAACTGAGGTAAAATTGGCAAAAATCTTAATGAGGAAAAAATGTGATTTTTTTCCAAAATATTTTGAGGCAAAAATAGAAAAGGACTTTGAATGGATTTTGAGAGAGTATTTTGAAGAAAGCCCTATTGAGAATCAAAAAAATATTGAGAAATTGAAAAGAAAAATTCTTAAAGAAGAAATTTTAAAAATTTGTAAAGTTATTTTGGAATTTCAGAAAATTAAAATTTCAAATTTTCCTTTTTTAAAGAAGTTCAAAATCAAAAAATATTCTCAACTCCCAGATCAAATTAAAAAAGAGGGCATTTTTTCTGGGGAAGAATTAAAAAAATTAAAAAAATTTTTAAAAGAAAATTTTGAGATTTTAAAAAAAGAAAATAAGTACCTTTCTCATGGAGACTTTCATATTGGAAATATAATTTTGTTTGACAAAAAAATAAAAATAATTGATTGGGAGTCTGCACAAATTTCAAATTTTGCCTTTGATGTTTGCTTTCTTTGGGCAAGACTTTGGAGAGAAAGAAATACTGCAAGAGAAATATTGAGTAATTTTTATAAAATTTTGCCAAAAAATAAAAAGAAAAAGTTTGAAATTCTTTTTAGATTAAATTCACTTTTTATTGGCTTTCATTCTTTTGTTCAAAAACCAAAAGAGTACGATAAAAAAACCATTGAAAAGCGAAAAGAATTTTTTGCAAAAATCTTAAAAGTTTCAATTGAATCTTTTAATGGTTTAAAAAAGTTATGAGGCTAGCAATAATTTCAGATACTCATGATAATTTAGAAAATTTAAAAAAGTTTTTTGATTTTGTAAAAAGAGAAAAAATAGAGATTTTGATCCATTGTGGAGATGTCTGTAATGGAGAAACATTAAAAGAAATTGAAAAAAATTTTGATAAAATTTTCCTTTCCCTTGGAAATGCTGACATTAAAGAATCAATTTTAAAGGAGGCAAAAAAAACAAAAATTTTTGAAAAAGAGGGTAAAATAGAAATTGATAAATTAAAAATCGGTTTTTGTCATGCTTTCAACTTAAAAGAAAGGGAATTAGAAAATTTTGATTTTTATTTTTTTGGCCACACTCATTGGCCATTTTTAAAAAAAGAAAAAAGTTGCATTTTAGCTAACCCTGGAAATTTAGCTGGACTTTATTTTAAAGCCTCTTTTGTCATTTTAGATACAGAAACTAAAAATTTAGAATTAAAAATTTTAGAGAAAATTGAATAGAGCGCCCAGACTCCAAGCTTGCAAATAACAAGGTGGTGTTGGCAAATCAACAGTGATTTTTCCATCAACTACTCCATAATATTCTGGTAAATATCCAAGTTCTTTATAAGCTTTCAAAATTGCTTTTCTTATTTTTTGATATTCTTTTTGATATCCTAATTTTAAAAGTCCTTGAGCAATTATCCAATTGTCATGTGGCCAGACAGAACCTAAATGATAAGATTTGGGATCAAAATCTTCTTCCAATTCAGAGTGAGTTCTAATTCCATAAGGAGTAAACATATCTTTTTGAAAGAGCCTTCTTACTACAAGTTCTATTTTTTCTTTTTCTCTAATTATACCAGTAAATAATAAATGACCTGGATTTGAGGTAATTGCTTTTCTTTGTTGTTTTTTTCCATCCAAAGCCAAAGCAAAAAATTTTTTATCCTCCATCCAAAATTTTTCATTAAATTTTTTCTTTAGCTGCCAAGCCCTCTCTTCTAATTTATCGGCTAAATCCCAATCTTTTTTTTCTTGAGCTAAATTGGCCACTTCTTTTAGTGCCAAATATTGGTAGCCCTGAACTTCCACTAAAGCGACTGGGGGTTCTATTTTTAAGTGATTTTCAAAAGAATCCTTCCAACCTTGATGAAAAAGTCCTTTTTCGTTTTTCCTTTGATATTCAATAAAGAAATCTTTGTCTTTGTCAGCGTATTCTTTAATCCAGTTAACCGCTCTCAAAATGTTTTCCCAATGGGAATCTAAAAATTTTTTATCTTTTGTTTTTTTATAGTAAAAAGAAAATAAAATTAAAAAAAGTAAAGTAGAATCTACCGAACCATAATATGGAAAAGGGAAATTAAAGCGCGGATGATATTTTAATTTGAAATCAAGCTCATGGAGTATTTTCCCAGGTTCTTCTTCCCTTTCCTTATTCACGACTTTACCTTGATATTGTGAAAGAATTTCTAAAGTTGCTTTCGCAATTCCAGGCTTTCGATCCAATAATTGCCATGCAGAAATTAAAGTATCTCTCCCAAAAAGCCTTTCAAACCTAGGAATTCCAGCCTTTAAAAAACCTCTTCTATCTTTGAGTTTCTCAATTTCCAAAAGAATTTTTTGCTGGTGGAATTTTCTTTGAAAATAGTAAAAAATCATTATATTATTATTATTATTCTTTAACTTCTTCTTTGAGGACTATTTCTGGATTTTCATTTGCCCTTTCTAAATTTGCCAAAAGATTGTCAAACATTTCATCAAACTCCACAGGTTCTCTTTTTCTTTTGTAAGGATTAGCAAAAGATAAAATTTGCTGATAAACAAAGGGGTGCCATTTCTCCATTACTTTTAATTTTTGGGCAATTTCTGTAATTAAAGAATTAGCTTGGCGAACTCTTTCTGATCTTCTTTCTCTTTCTTTTAATGCTTCTTCAATAGGCATTTCCAAGAAAAAATCACATTTTTTTCATTATTGATTCTAGCATCCCTCTTCTTAATTTTTCTTCTTTTTCGTATCCAATACCTAAAGTCATATAATAGGCATGCTCTATAGAATCTGTCAAAACTGGTTCTGTCTCCAAAATAGTTGGGTTTTCTCTTAAATACTGTCGATAGATGTTTGAGGCAACGTAAGATTTTTCTCTAATATTTAGTTCCTTCTCGATGTTAAAATTCATCATCAAATTGGCAAGGCGCTGGGGGACAATAATTACAGGTAATTCAAGCAATCCCAATTTTTGAGCTGCTAAAAATCTATGCTGACCATCCAAAATTAAATATTTTCCATTTTTTAAAGTCACTACTAAAGGAACAATAAAACCTACTCTTTCTATTGATGAGATTAAATGATTGACATGATAATTGCTTGGTTTTCTTTGATGCTCTACAACTTCTAAAGAATCTATTGGTACAATTTTAAAAATTAATTCTTGCTGATTT
>CAZGXQ010000038.1:0-10928 GCA_964530195.1 uncultured Candidatus Saccharibacteria bacterium
GAAAAACAAGTGTGCAGAGGTCAGACCTCTGATCAGTTTTGGTTTGAAAATTTGGAAAGTTTGGAAAACAAAAGAGGCGGGAAGAACCCGCCCCTTTTGCGCCCACAAGGAGAGGCAAATATTAATCTATTTCAAGGTTAGTTAGCTGCCAGGTAGACGTAGTTTGTCAAGAGAGTACCAACTGCCCAGGAATCACTCCACAAAACATCACCAGTGCCATTATCAGCAGTATTCCAACCAATTCCAATAATTTTTCCTCTCACATAACCTGCAGAAGAGCTATTTGTAAATGTCACTTTTACAGTAAATGTCTCTGTGGTGTTCTCAGATACTTTATATCCCCAAGAACCCTCTGTCGCGGTGGAAGTCAAAATCGCAGAGTTAGCAGTAGTATTTGTACCTCCTTTGTCTACAATAGCTGTAACTTTCTCATATTGGGCAGTGGTGGTGCTATATTCTATTGTCTTTGCAATCCAGATATCACCACCTTTTGCAGTGACTTTGAAGGTAATGGTAAACTCTCCAGTTTCTGCACCACCTGTACCATCATCATCTCTGGCAACAGCTTGAGTTGAATCTAAGACAATAAGTGGAGCTTTGGTGTAGAGATAAAGAGTATTGCCTTGTCTTTCCGCGTCATCAAAAACTATATTCTCGTTAGCATCTTCTCCTCTTACCCCGTAGCCTGAACCACCTCTGATCTTTACCTGGTAATTGTGAGTAGCTGCGCTTGGAGCAAACAATCCTTTAACAACCAATGTCTTGGTTGTATCTTTGCTGATAGCTACTTTCAAATCGGTGAATGATGCATAGCCATCAGAATCTGGAGTTGCAGCACCAATTAAAGTGGTATCATCATAAAGATTGAGAGAAAGAAGGCGCGTAGTAGTAATTGATGTTGATCCATTCTCATCTGCATCCAAATAAACTTCTTTCAAAGTCACATCTAAGCTTTCAGCTTTCACAGTGAATCTTGCCAATTCAACTTCGGTGTTGTCGTTGGCAGAAATAATAGCTACTCCTGATTTTGGAGTATCTGCAGCTACTCCTGACTTTAAAGTAGCTGTAATTGCTCCAGCGAAGTTGAAGGTTTTACCAGTCAATGCTGGAGACGGAGCTTGTTGTTGCAATCCAGCCCCATCAACTCCTCTTACTCCTCGTTCAGGTACTTTCACAGTTAAGCTTGAACACCCTGTTGGGAATACTGGAACAGCAGAAACTTTCACAGTAATGACTTTTCCGGTTGTGCCTTGTGGTACAACCAAGTCAAGACCAGTGAATCTGACTCTGTAATCATTGCTTGCAAATTCAGTTACCACATCACTGGTTAAAGCAATTCCCTTAATTGGATTGTCTCCGTCGTATAAAGAAACATAGCTTAAGCAGCGATGTGGTTTTGCACTAAAGCTGAGATCAACTCTTTCTAACTTGATATCAGAGCCAGCAGCCTTAACTAAGAAAGCCATTACTGCTACATTTTGCTGTCCAGCATAAACTTGAACCCCAGAGGGTGGCAAGCTGTAATCTGTGACAGTAAGAGTACCTTCAACTCCTGGTGTTGGAGTTGGAGTTGGCGTTGTCGGAGGAGTGACTGGAGGTGTCGGTGGAGTAGGAGGTGTAACCGGTGCTAAGAGCTCATTTAATTTGGCTCTAGTTTTTGGTCCAACATACCCAGTTCCAGCTGTTAATCCCAAGGGTGCCAGGATTTCTGAGGCATATTTTTCCTGGAATTTAACAACTGCCTCATAAGTCAAGGGTCCAAAATACCCTGTTTGGGGAGAAACCTCCAAAAGGGCTTGTAAGCACTTGACATCATCTCCTGACATTCCCTGGTATAAATCTCTTGTGAAGGTTATCCCCACACAAGCAGATGGCACACCAGCAGTCTGGCCAGTTAACTGCTGATATTGTGCCAATAACTCATTCAGCTGGGCTTGGAGTTGTTGGATTTGAGCCAAGAGCTCTTCAGCAGTTACTGCAAAAACTGGACTGGTTCCAGCAACCATTCCAAGGATCGTTCCAACTGCGACAATCTTTTTTAGTATGTTCATTGTTTTTGGTTTTTATTATTTTTTTATTTTTTATTGTCGCGTCGACCTTTGCTTCGCGACAAAGCTTTTGGTCGCGAAGCCGCGACCTTTTTATCTATTTTCGCTCAAAATTTTAAGTAAAATCAAGGCGTCTTCAAAATTTCCTTGTTGATAATTTGATTTTGCTTTTTCAAAAATTTCCTTTTGCTCTGGGGTTAAACTTCTTGTTTCAAAATCAGAAATAATAATCTCTACCATTGTCTTTATTGGATCTTCTCTTTCCTCAATTCCCAAATTAGTAGCTAGTACTTTATTTTCTATCTCTTTCTTTATTTTGGCAACTTCTACGGTTTTTTCAAGAACTTTTGGATCAATTGTTTTTGATTTTACCAAATTCTCGGTGGCTTTTGAAGCTGTTTCTTTAACTTCTTTGAAGGCAGAGGGTAATTTTGTTGTTTCGTTTTTCTCAGCTAAAACTTTTAATTCCTCAAATCTTTTTTGAACTAATTCTAACTCATAAACAGGTCTTTCATTTTCTGGAATAAAATAAGCTTTTGCTCTTTCTGTAATTTTCTTTATTGGATAAAGAGGATGTCCTGGCAAACAAAATTGAGCAAAAACAGGGAGAGAGATAAAAATAAGTAAGGTTAAAGATAAAAAGGCGTAAGTAGGCTTTAAAAACAAATAAGGAAAAGAGGGTTTTTCCTCCCCTAAAATTTGCTTTTTTGTTAAAATAACCCATTTTTTATCGGGTTTAATTTGGGTTAGTTTTTTTAGTTCAAAAATGAGATCTTTGTCCTCCATATAAATTATGACGATTTTTGGTAAAGTTTATTACACTTTTTGAATTTTGAGTTCTTCTCTTAAAGAATTTAAAGCTCTATGTATTAGGACACGGGTTGCAGATTCTGTTTTATCTAACATTTTAGCTATTTTCCTCACTGGGATTCCTTCTAAATAATACCAAATAAGGACATCTTGGTATTCATCTTTTAGATTTGATAGAGCTGTCCTAACCCTTTCCATCTCTAAATTTAAATGAGAGGTTTCTTGTAAATCTTGGCGGGGATCAGAAAGTGGGTTGTTTTCAAGTGAAACTGTTTGAAGTTTTTCTTTTTGACGATAGTGATCTACAACCAAATTTTTGGCAATTTGATATAAAAAAGCTTGAGGGTTTTCTATTTCTTTTTCTTTGAAAGCTTCCCAGCATTTTAAAAAAGTTTCAGCTGTTAAATCTTCAGCAATTTCCTTTGAATTAACCTTCAAAAAAATAAAACGATAAATTTTTTCAATATATTGATCGTAAATTTTGCTAAAAGCTTTCTTTAAATTAGGCATATTTAGATTTGCTCTGTTTTTATCCTATAAAAGGTTATATTTTTGTCTCCGACTCTTTCAACTAATCCCTTTCTTAATAAAGCGGCAAAATCTCTTCTGAGCGTTCTCTTGCTTACTCCAGGAAAAAGTTTTTTAATTTCCCAAACTTGAGCTCTACCTTTTTCTTTTAAAATTTCTAATATCTTTTTTTGGCGAGCTTCGGCTCCAGGGCTGATTTCTCCCTCTTCTTTTTTTATTGAATTTGTCAAAATTTGATTTTCTTTTGGTTTTTGTGGTGAAAACAAAGGTAGTGAAAGCGGGGTGAGTTTTGTTTTTAAATTTTGATATTCTTTTTGAAGGGTTAAAATTTCAGCTGATTTTACCCAATTTTGTCTTCTTGCGATTTCAAAAAATCCATCAAGAATTTCCAACTTTGAATGTAATTTAGCTAATTCTTCTGACGAGAAATTGTTTTGACCTAAAATTAATTCTAATATCTCATCTCCTATTTCTCTCATTTTGTAGCGGAGGGGTTCTTTTTTAGGAAAAAATAAAGTAAGTTTGTAGAGTTGATCGGTCAACTTTAAGATTTCTTCTTTGTCCATAGGTCAAACAAAAATTCCAACCACCGAGAGAATTTTTCTCTTTAACTTGGAAAATTAAGTTTTATCCTGTCCTATCAGAGGGATGGGACAAGTGGGACAAATTGGCTGAGATTTTGAATCTGAGCAGGTGTTAAGTTCTGAGCTTTAGTTAGAGCTTCTTGAATCAATTCTTCTGAAAAGCCCACTTCTTCTCCTAGTTTTAACCACCTATATCCAATTTTTAAAGCTAGATAATCCTCAATATATATTTTATGCTCTGGCTTTAATTCAAAATTAACCGAATGCTCTCTCAAGTATGCCTTTAAAGCTCTTCTTGCAAGGTGGGTCAACCCTTCTCCTTTTCCAGCAACTTCTATGTATTTGTTTCCTTCTTTTCTTGATTGGGGAGCCTGAGTTTCTGTAACGAGAATTTCTTCTAATTTCAATTTTTCTTCTGGCTGAGAAATTTCTTGAGTGGGACTTGGGTGAGGAAGAGCTGCTGGAAGTTTCTCAAAAAATTTGGTCGGAATTTTCCAATTTCTTCCCAGGAGAAAACCTATTCCCACTACAACAATTATTCCTAAAGCAATCAACCACTCCCTCTTAATATTTAAACTTTGGACCTTGAATGAGACCATATTACCTTATTTTCTAACAATCAAGAGGGTTTGTCAAGAGGGCTAAAATCCAGTAAATTGGCGAATTTTTGTCACTGGGACAGATATCACCTGTCCCTGAGGAGTAATTTGGTTTATGCCTAAAAGATTTCCTTCAATGTCAAATAATCCACTTCCTGCTAATTTTTCTTTTTCAAAAATATTTGTTTCAATTACATCTTCATTAAAAAATTTGATGATTCCTTCATTAACTTCTTTTTGAAGCTCTTTATCAAATCTTGTACCAACCAAAAAAATTCTTTCTCCGAGTTTTAAGTTTTCTAAATTAAAAAAAGGTGGAGTTTTTAGATTTTTCTTTTCAAATTTGATTAAAGCCAAATTTGTTTTTGGATCTCTTTTTAAAATTTGAAATTTAACTTTTTCTCCCTCAACAAAAATTTCAAAGGTTCCTCCGTGAGGAACTAATTCGTTCAAAGTAATCCCAAAACCATCTGAGGTAAGAATTATGCCAGATCCTTCAATAATTTTTCCCCTTTGAGTTTTTGTTTTGATAGCAAAGATTGTTTTTTCAACTTTTTCAATAGCTTCTTTTAAAGCTGTGTTTTCTTGAATTCTAATTTCTTTTGTTTGGTTAATGTAAATTGGGGCTGGAGAAGGAAGTTTTGAAAAATGGAATTTTAAAAAATAGGGAAACAAAATGTAATTTAAAAAAAATCCAACCAAAATTCCCAAAACAAAAATTAATAGAGACCTAAAAAATGATTTTAACATAAACTAAACTATTACTTTTTGTTTCTTTTGAGACAAAATTTCTTTGGGACCTAAAAATACAATTTTTCCATTTTCAAAATCAATTTTTACTCTATCTCCTTCTTTTATTTTCCCAGAAACAATCTCAAGAGCTAAAGGATCTAAAACTTCTCTCTGAATTACTCTCTTTAAAGGTCTTGCTCCTAAATTTGGATCAAATCCTTTTTCAACTAAATATTCTTTTACTTTTTGGCTCACCTCAATTTTGATATTTTTCTCCAAAAGTCTTTTTTCAACTTTTTTAACTTCTAATTCAACAATTTTTTTCATCTCTTCCTTCCCTAAATAATTAAAGATTATGATTTCATCAATTCTGTTTAAAAATTCTGGTCTGAAATGTTCTTTCAAAACTGCCATTACCTTATCTCTTATTGATTCCATTTTTGCTTCCCTTTCTTTTCCTGCAACAAATCCCAAGGGAGCTTCCTTTGCAATAATATCGGTGCCCAAATTTGAGGTCATGATTAAAATTGCATTTTTAAAAGACGCAACTCTTCCCTTGGCATCGGTTAATCTTCCATCTTCTAAAATTTGCAACAAAATATTAAAAACTCTTGGATGGGCTTTTTCAATTTCATCTAATAAAACCACTGAATAAGGTCTTCTTCTTATTCTTTCTGTTAATTGTCCTCCCTCTTCGTATCCAACATATCCTGGGGGAGAACCTATCATTTTTGCGACAGAGTGTTCTTCCATATATTCTGACATGTCTAATCTTATCATTGCGTTTTCATCATTAAACAAAAATTCAGCCAAAGCTTTTGCGGTTTCTGTTTTTCCAACTCCAGTGGGTCCTAAAAACAAAAAGCTTCCCAAAGGTCTTTTTTCTTCTGAAATTCCAGCTCGAGCTCTTCTAATTGCATTGGCAATTGCTTTAATTGCTTCATCTTGGTTAACAATTCTTTTGTGTAATTCTTCTTCCATTCTTTTTAGTTTCTTTGCCTCTTCTTCTAAAAGCCTTGTAACTGGAATTCCTGTCCATCTTGAAACAACTTTTGCGACTTCTTCGGGTCCTACTTCGCCTTTTAACAAAGGTTTTTTCTTTTGGATTTGGGTTAATTTTTTTTCTGCTGACCAAAGTTCTTTTTGAAGTTGGGGGATTTTTCCATATTTTATTTCTGCTACTTTCTGCAAATTTCCTCTGGCAATTTCTCTGTCTGCCTCAATTTTTGCTTCTTCAATTTCTTTTTTCAAATTCTTTATTTTTTCAATTAATTCTTTTTCGGTTCTGAATTTAGATTCAATTTCCCTTTCCTTTTCTTTCAAATCTGCAAGTTGGCGCAAAATTGCTTTTTGTCTTCTTTGAGATTTGTTTTCTTTTTTTAATGCTTCCAACTCAATCTCCAATTTCTTAATTTCTTCTTTTATTTTTCCCAGTTCTTCTGGTTCAGATTCAATTTCTAATCTTAATCCTGACATTGCTTCATCCATCAAATCAATTGCTTTATCTGGTAAAAATCTGTCGGTAATATATCTTGCTGCTAATTGAGCGCAAGCTACTAAAGCTTCATCGGTAATTTTGACTCCATGATGTAGTTCGTATTTTTCTTTAATTCCTCTCAAAATTGTGATTGTATCTTCAATTGAAGGCTCTGCCACATAAACAGGTTGAAACCTCCTCTCTAATGCTGGGTCTCTCTCAATGTATTTTTGATAATCTTTTAAAGTAGTTGCTCCAATACATCTTAACTCTCCTCTCGCTAAAGCAGGTTTTAACAAATTTGAAGCATCTACTGCACCTTCTGCAGCCCCTGCTCCAACTAAAGTGTGAAGTTCGTCAATAAAAAGTAAGTATCTTCCTTGGGATTTTTTTATTTCTCTTAACAATGCTTTTATTCTTTCTTCAAATTCTCCACGATATTTTGTCCCAGCAATTAGTGCTCCCAAATCAAGAGAGATTAGTTCTTTATCTTTTAAACTTTCTGGAACCTCTCCCCTAACTATTTTTTGGGCTAAACCTTCAACAATTGCAGTTTTTCCAACTCCAGCTTCTCCAATTAATACCGGATTGTTCTTTTTTCTTCTTGATAAAATTTCCATTACTCTTTTTATTTCGTTTTCTCTTCCAATTACAGGATCTAACTTTCCTTGCCTTGCCATTGTGGTTAAATTAATAGCATACTTTTCGATAACTTGATATTTTGTTTCAGGATCAGGATCGGTAATTCTTTGTCCGCCCCTTATTTTCATTAATTCTTTCAAAAATGTCTGATAATCTAATTTTCCAAATTCTAATGCACCAATTCCTCCACCAGGTTGTAAGAAATTCGCTTTATCTAAAATCTCTTTTGCTTTAGTTTCTGTGTCCAAAAGCGCTAAAAATAAGTGTTCGGTAGAAATGTATTCGTCTTTCATTTTAATCATTTCTTGTCTTGCCCTTTCTAATACCTTAGCCATATCTTGTGTCAAATAGAATTGACCATATGTTTGAGGGGTATAAATATAAGGCAAGTTGTCAATTGCAGAAAGAGTTTTTCTTTTTAGCCCTTCAATATCAACTCCAATTCTTTCTAAAATATTTAAAACCACGCTTCCTTCTTGAGATAAAAGACTATAAAGTAAATGAAGAGCATCAACTTGTTGTTGACCTCTTTCTCTTGCCAAATCTTGGGCTGATAAAATTGCTTCTTGAGCTTTATGAGTGAATTGAGCTCCATTCATAATTTTTTTATTGGGTTCTTTCGCTCAAAACGACCTCAAAAATTTTTTCTTTATTTTGCCTTAAAACTTTTAAAATAACTTTGTCCCCTGGATTATATTTGATTATTATTTTTGCCAAAGTATTTTTTGTAGTAATTTTTTCACCATTAAATTCTAAAATTATATCCCCTTCTTTCAAACCAGCTTTCTCTGCAGGAGAACCTGGAAAAATTGCTGGCTCTCCCCTATCTCCTTTTTGAATTAAAGCTCCATAATTTACTGGCAAATTCTGCTTTTTTTGAAGTTCATCATCAATTATTACATATCTTACACCCAAAAATGGATAAACAATTTTTCCAGTTTTTCTTACCTGTTCAATGGCTTTTTTAGCTTTATTTATTGGAATTGCAAAACCAATATTTTCTCCTTCAACTGACATTGCGGTATTAATTCCAATTACTTCACCTTTTAAATTTAAAAGTGGTCCTCCAGAATTTCCTGGATTAATAGCTGCATCTGTTTGAATAACATCTTCTAAAACTTCTACAAAAGTTCCTCCTGAAGCCGTAATTTTTCTTCCCAAGCCAGAAATTACTCCCACAGAAACTGTGTTTTGAAATTCTCCTAAAGCATTACCAATAGCAATTACTGTTTGCCCAATTTGTAAATTATCTGAATCTCCAAGTTTTAAAGTTGGAAGTGGCTTTTTTGCCTCAATTTTCAAAATTGCTAAATCTTGAAGAGGGTCTTTAGCTAAAATCTTTGCCACATATTGCTCTTCGTCGTTAGTAACAACAGTGTATTCTGCATCTTCTTCCAAAACCACATGTTTATTTGTCAAAATTAGTCCATCTTCAGAAATTATAAAACCTGATCCCCAACCAACATTTTTTTTCTCCATCCCTTTTTGGCGATATTGGGGAATTTGAATTTTAAAAAATGGCTCTCCAAATGGCGACCATTCTTCATAATATCTTTCAAATACTGGAAACTGTTTGCTTACTACAATACTCACTACTGCAGGTGAAGCTTTTTTGACTACATTTATGATTGCTTCCTCTTGTGAAGTTGCTGGAAAATATGGTTTTTGTTCGGTTTTCTCTTCAACTTGCTTTGGAGCTGAAGTTTGGGGTTGTAACTTTTCGAAAACACTCTTTAATTCAGAGTAAAAATAAGTATTCACCAAAATTCCCCCAATTACTCCCAACAAAAAAGAACAAAGGAGCAAAACACCCAAATAGCTTTTTTTCTTTTTTGGGGGTTCAAGCTTTAAATATTCCATTTGAAATTCTGGTTGGGGTAGTTTTTCCATGTTCAAGTTTATTTTATCCCTTCTCTTTGTCTTTTTTCAAGTCATCAAATCTATAAGAAAAAAACTCTTTTTTAATGGGGCCGAAAAAAAACATATAAATTCCAGCAAAAATGTATTTTAAATAGGTTCTTAATCTACCGTCTTTTTCAAATCTCCTTGGGGAAGTCAAAACTGGTTCTGTTTTAATAAAGCCAAATTTTGAAATTTTTGAAGCTCTTTTTGCTAAATCGTGATCTTCCCCAATTTTAACTTCTTCATCAAAGCCTCCCACTTTTTCAAAAACCTCTCTTTTAATTAATACGGAATTTGTGGCAAAAGCGGTCCAGTTTTGAAAAATTTCAACGAATTTGTTGTAGAGAAAATAACAAATTTTATCAATTAAGTTTCCTTTTGGATAAATTGGAAAAGAAGCAACTCCCAAATTTCTTCTTTTGAATTCAGAAATTAGCTTTTCTAAAAATTGATCTGGCAAATAAATGTTATCTGCATCCATGAATAAAAATATATCTCCCTTTGCAACTTTTGCTCCCTCATTTCTTCCTCTTGCTGGCAATCCTCCCCTCACAACTTTGCAACCAAAAGATTTTGCAATTTCTACTGTTTTATCTTGAGAGTCAGCATCGGCAACAATTATCTCATAATTTTTAAAATTTTGCTTTTTGATCTGAGAAAGCAAAATTGGTAAATATTTTTCTTCGTTTTTTGTCGGAATAATGATTGAAAGCATAATTATTTTTTTGGCTTTTTGATCTTTTTGAAAAGTGAAAAAACAAAGAAAAGAGAAGCTAAAATGAAAATTAGAAAAAGAGTAGGGGTAATGAGTTTAAAATTTAATAAAGAGGCTAAAAGAAAGGGTGTTGGAGTTTCTTCTCTTTTTGGCTGGGGAGGAGGAATAACAATTTCTTCTTTTTTAAGATCTTCTTTTTGTTGAGTAATTTCAGGGTGTTTTAAAAACTTATAGCTTAACTCTTCCTTTTTTTCTTCTTTAAATTTTAAATTTTCGCTTTGAGTTGAAACTTCAGAAATTTGGCTTTCTTTTTGTGAAATTTTTCCCCCTGAAATTGATAAAGTTGAAATTTTAATTTTTGTAGTAGCAGAAGATGTTGCCATTCCATCAAAAACTTTTAGAGTTATTAAGTAATCTCCGGGGTTTTTAAAAATATAAGAAACTTTTTGACTTTTAATAATTTCATTATTTCCAAAATCCCAAAAAAATTCCAAAGGATCTTCGTTTTGATCAAAAGATTGAGAACCATCAAAGAAAATCTCTTGACCCACATAACCTTCAAGAGGGGCTAAAATTTTTGCTTGAGGTGGGAAATTTATTCCTGCTCCCCCATTTTCAAATCCCAAAATTGCATAGTACTCTTTTCCTTCATAAGTTGTAATAGTTAGTGTCATTTCATAACTCTCATTATTTGTAGGGCAAGTGCTTGTTACTGTTTGTTCCAAAATTAAATCAATCCGGCATTCACACCCTGGATTCACCTCTTCTATTTTTGTTGCCAAAGGACAAACATAAACTTGCCCCTCTTCATAGGGAATTTGAGCAAAGGCAAAACCTGTAAAAACCAAAATTCCAAAAATCATTATTCCACTTTTCCACAAAAGTGGAATT
>CAZGXQ010000039.1:0-6896 GCA_964530195.1 uncultured Candidatus Saccharibacteria bacterium
TTTCTGACATTATAATTTTTATTAGCTCATCTCTTATTCTTTCCTTTGCAATCATCTCAATTAAATTTGCATTTTCTTTAATTGCTTCTCTTGTCTTTTCTTCAATTTTCCACCCCTCTCCTAAAGTTACAGCAAATCTTATAGCTCTCATCATTCTTAAAGCATCTTCTGAAAACCTCTCTCTTGGATCTCCTACTGCCCTAATAATCTTATTTTTCAAATCCTCCTGACCCAAAAAAGGATCAATAAGACGTATTTCGTATTTGGTATTTGGTATTTCGAGAGCCATTGCGTTTACTGTAAAATCTCTTCTTTTCAAATCTTCCTCCAAAGTTTTTGCAAAACCTACAAAATCTGGATGACGCTTATCACTATATTTTGCTTCTTTTCTAAAGGTTGTCACCTCAATTTCTTTTAATTTTGGGTTATTACTTTGGGTTAAAACAGTTACGGTTAAAAATTTATTTTCATAAAAACTCTCTGGAAAAATCTTCATTATATCTTCTGGCTTTGCATTAGTTGTTACGTCCCAATCTTCAGGTTCTATCCCTCTTAAATAATCTCTTACACACCCTCCAACCAAATAGGCTTCAAATCCTGCTTCTTTTAATTTTTGAACTACTTCTTTTACTTCTTTTGGAATCATCACTTTTAAATTAACCCAAAGATTTTATCTTGACAAGTTAAATCAAAAAATATTAAAAAATAAAAGTTCTTTACAAAAAGGAGGGGGAAATGAAAAGGAAGATTTTTTTGATTGGAGGTCTAATTTTTTTGATTTTACTTTCCCTTTTTGTTCTTGGCTGGATAAAAACAGAAGAACTTTTAGCTGCCCCAAAAAGACAAAACAATTTTACTCCCAAAGAGCTTGGACTAAGTTATGAAGAAACAGAGATTAATGTTTCTGGTTCAAAAATTAAACTCTGGTACATCGATTCAACATCTAATATAACTATCATTTTTATTCCAGGATGGGGTGGAAATCGAGCTGACTTTTTAGCTAACGGAAAGGATTTAATTTTGGCTCTCTTTAACGCAGGTTTTAATCTTTGTTTTTTTGATCCTCGAGGCTTGGGAGAAAGTGATGGAAAACTTTTTGCTTTTGGTTATTTTGAAGCAGAAGATACAGAAAAAGTAATAGATTGGTTAAAAGAAAAGGGGGGAACTAAATTTGTTCTTTTTGGGGTTTCAGCTGGTGCAAATTGTGCAATTAGAGTAGCGACAAAAAGAGAAGAGGTAGTGGCAGTGATTGCTGATTCTCCTTTTTACAACTTGATGAATACTAAAATTTATCCTCGTTTTATTTTGCACTTCTTCAGAGCTTTAGCTTTCTTTAGACTTGGATTTGATCTTGTAGAAAAGCTTGATCTTTCAAATTATCCCCTCTATAACCTAAAGAATATCCTTTTAATTGCTGGAGAAAAAGATAAAGTTTGCCCGCCACAAGAAGCAAAATTTATTTTTGAGAAAGCAAAAGAACCAAAATTTCTTTGGTTGGTCAAAACAGAACATTGCGAAGCAGCGCTAAAGTACCCTCAAGAATACAAAGAAAAAATTTTCAGCTTTTTTAGCTCTTTGGGCCTTTTTTAGGCCCTTTTTTTATTTTTCTTTTTTGATAAAATTGAAGTAGCCCCCGTAGTGAAATTGGAAATCATTTAGGGCTTCGGACCCTAAGTTGCAGGTTCGAGTCCTGCCGGGGGCAAAAATGCGTATTTCGTATTGTGTATTTCGTATTCCGTATTTTGTATAGCGTATTGCGTATGAGGTTAAAGTTAAATATTTTTGTTTTATTTTTTCTTATTTTTCCTCTTTTCTCTTTTGCTCAAGGACCTTGTGAGATAGTTCATACTCAGGGAATTGTTCCTTGTGAATTGACTCAGTGTACTCTTTGTGACTTTTTTAGGATGTTAGATAGGATAGTAAATTACATTTTATTTTGTCTCATTCCTTATTTGGCTGTGTTCATGTTAGTTTTGGCAGGATTACTCTATGTTGGAGCTCTCTTTGAGTTTTTACCTGGTGGATTTGAGACTGTTTCTCGAGCAAAGAGGATATTTTTTTCTGTCTTAACAAATCAAGGAAATGTGTATATTTAAAGATAATCTCCTTGACACAAAACTTTAGCTTGATTAAATTAGTTAGTGAGGGGGAAGCGAGATATTTCTCGCTGGGCAGCAATTCCTGTTGTTGGAGACTGAGGGGTACCCTTAGGCTGGCCCAACCTAAGTTTAAACTAAGGTCAAAAACAACAGGGATTGTGTTCCCCCTCTTTTTATTGTCTTTTTTATTGAAATAATTTTTTAAAAAGATAAAATAAAATTGATGAAAAAAGAAAAATTTGAAATTGTTGTTTCGGGATCAGCGACAATTTCTCATTGTTGCAAAAATATTATTGAAATAGCAAAAGAAGTAGGAAGAGAAATTGCGAGGCAAGGGTGCAACTTAGTTACTGGTGCTACTACTGGAGTTCCATATTATGTGGCTTTAGGTTGCAAAGAAGCAGGTGGTTTTAGTATTGGGTTTTCGCCAGCTTCTTCAGAAAGAGAGCATTTAAAGGTTTATAAACTTCCCGTAGATGTTTTTGATGTCATAGTATACACTGGTGCAGATTATGTGGGAAGGAATGTAATCATGACAAAATCTGCAGATGGCGTGATTATAATTTGTGGAAGAATGGGGACATTGCACGAATTTGCTACTGCTTTTGAAGTTCAAAAACCAATTGGAGTTTTGGAGGGAACTGGAGGAACAGCAGATAAAATTCGCCAGATAGTCACTGGTCCTCATCGGGGGGCAAAAAAAATTATTTATGAAAAAGATCCAAAAAAATTGGTTCAAAGGCTGGTTGAGTTGATCAAAAAAGAAAAAGGTCGAAACAAAAATTATTTAAAAAATCAAAATTATGGCAAATGAAGAAGAAAAGCTTATTGGAAGAGTAACACATTATTTTGGAAAAATTGGGGTTGCTGTAATAGAATTAGATGACACTTTAAGAGTGGGAGATGAAATAAGAATTGTTGGAGGAGGAAGAGATTTTACTCAGCTTGTTGAATCCATGGAAATGGAACACAAAAAAATTGAAGAGGCAAAACCTGGAGATTCTATTGGTTTAAAGGTTTCTCAAAAAGTAAGAGAGGGTTATAAAGTCTATAAAGTTTTAAAAAAGTAAAAAATATTTTTTTATGGAAGAAGCTTTTTTGAAACTTCTTTTGGCAGTTTTTTTTGGAAGTTTAATTGGATTAGAAAGAGAAATAAAGAAAAAAGGGGCAGGTCTCCAAACCTATTCTTTAGTCGCTTTGGGTTCTTGCCTTTTTTCTCTTATTGCCTTTTCTTTGGGAAAATTAAAAATCGTTGATCCCTCTCCAATTTTAATGGCAATTGCAGTTGGAATGGGTTTTATTGGGGCTGGAGCAATTTTTAAAGTAGAAACTCAGGTTTTAGGATTAACAACTGCTGCTGGTCTTTGGACAACAGCTGCAGTGGGTTTGGCTATTGGCGCAGGTTTTATTTCTTTGGCAGCCTTTTCTACATTTTTAATTTTGTTTATCTTTATTATTTTTGGCATTTTTGAAGAAAGAATGTTGAGAAAATAATGGAATTTATTGCAGATTTTCATTTGCACTCAAAGTATTCCAGAGCAACTTCCCAACAAATGGATTTTGAAAACCTTGATAAGTGGGCGAAAATCAAAGGGATTTTAATTTTAGGAACAGGAGATTTTACTCACCCACTTTGGTTAAAAGAAATAAATGAAAAATTAGAAAGTGCAGAACCAGGGCTTTTTAAATTAAAAAATTCAAACAGTCAAACTCGTTTTATTTTAACCACAGAAGTTTCTTGCGTTTATTTTAAAAAAGGAAAACAAAGAAAAATTCATCTAATAATTTTTTCTCCTTCTATTGAGGTTTGTGAAAAAATAAATAATTATTTAAAACTTTATGGAAGTTTGGAATCAGATGGAAGACCAACCTTGAATTTGGACGCAAAGGAATTAGCAAAGATTGTTCTTGATATTTCAGAAGATTGTTTAATTGTTCCTGCGCATATTTGGACCCCATGGTTTTCTTTGTTTGGATCTCGTTCAGGTTTTGATTCAATCGAGGAATGTTTTGAGGAGTATTCAAAATACATTTTTGCTGGAGAAACGGGGTTGAGTTCTGATCCAAAAATGAATTGGAGATTATCAGCCCTGGACAGAATCACTTTAATTTCTTGTTCTGATGCCCATTCCCCTTCTCATATTGGTAGAGAGAGCAATGTTTTTGATTGTGAGCTTTCTTATTTTGAGATTGTAAAGACAATAAAAGAAAAAGATAAAAGCAAATTTTTGTACACAATTGAATTTTATCCAGAAGAAGGAAAATATCATTACGACGGTCATAGAAATTGTGGGGTTTCTCTTTCTCCAAAAGAAACAAAAAAATACAACGGAATTTGTCCTGTTTGTGGGAGGCCGTTGACGATCGGAGTTTTAAACAGAGTAGAACAATTGGCAGATAGACCAGAAGGATTTGTTCCAGAAAATGCCATCCCATTTAAGAGTTTGATTCCGTTAGAAGAGATAATTGCTGATGCTTTAGGGCAAGGAGTGGGAACGGTAGAAGTGGAAAGGCAATACAAAAACTTGATCGAAGAGTTCGGAAACGAATTTAATGTTTTAATAAATGTTTCTAGGTCAGACCTAGAGGCTGTTACCTTACCTGAAATCGCGGAAGGAATTATCAGAGCAAGAGAGGGCAAGGTTTTTATTGAGCCAGGATACGATGGAGTTTACGGAAAAATTAAAATCTTTAAAAAAGGAGAACAAAAAAGTACTTTAAGGCAAGGAACTCTTTTTTAATTATGAAAATTGGAATTCCAAGAGGTTTAATTTATTGGAAGAGGCCTTATTTTTGGGAGGGCTTTTTTGAAAATTTAGGGTTTGAGGTTTTACTATCTCCAAAGACAAACAAAGAAATTGTTGAAATTGGGGTTAAAATTTCAGATCCTGAAACTTGTTTTTCAAATAAAGTTTATTTTGGACATTTGAAATGGTTAGATGGAAAGTGTGATTTGATTTTCGTGCCGAGGTTAAAGAGGAAAGGAAGTTTTGAATATTGTCCAAAATTTTTCGGTCTTCCAGATTTGGCAAAGATTTTGGTAAAAACTAAAATTTTAACCGAGACCTTTGATGAGAAAAAAGAAAGATTTGAAGAAAGTTTGGTGAAATTAGGAGAGAAATTGAAAAAGGATAAAGAAGAAATAAAAGAAGCCCTTCAAATAGCTTTGATCAAAGAGAAAGAAATTAAGGAAAAGCAGGAAAAAGAGACGCTCGAAAAATTAAACTTAAATTCTAAAAAAATTATTTTGATTTCCCATCCTTATAATTTGTATGATGAGTATGTAAATTTAAGGATTAAAGAAAGGTTGGAAAAACTCGGAGTAGTTCCAATATTTATAGAAGAAGTCCCAAATCCCAAATTCCAAGATCAAAATAAATCCCAAATCCCAAATTCCGGATTTCCCAGTTTCCACTGGGAATTTGCAAACGAAATAATGGGAAAAGTAAATTTTATTCTAAACCAAAAGATTAGTGGCGCTATTGAAATTTCTTCTTTTGCTTGCGGTTGCGATGCAGCTTTAAAAGAATTTGTTGAAAAAACATTTAAAGAACGAAAAATTCCCTTTTTGTATTTAATCATTGATGAACACACAGGAGAAGCAGGATTTCAAACAAGGTTGGAAGCATTTATTGATACTCTCAGTAAATAGCGCCTATCAACGGATTTAGCTTTAGCCAAGCGAACTTCTCTTTTCACGCCTCATAATTTCAATTCAATAGAACTATATAACGTTATATAGTTCTGTCAGATTTTAAAAAATATAGAGGGTGAGTTTTTTGTCGTGTTAGGTTGGACTCTAGTAATCTTCTGGCAACGTCAAACGTCGACAGATTTACGGAAAAGCAATTTTTTGATAAAATTTTTGATAAAATATGAAAATAACCTTTCCTTACTGGGGCAATTATACAGTTGCTTTTGAAAAATTGGCTCAAAAATTGGGATTGGAAGTTATTCCACCAGAAAGAACAAGCCCGAAAACAATTGAAAAAGGGGTAAAAATTGCCCCTGAAATGTATTGCTTTCCTTTGAAAGTAAATTTAGGCAATTTTTTGGAAGCAATTGAGAGGGGAGCAGATACCATTGTCATGCCAACTGCTTTGGGTGGTTCTTGTAGACTTAGATATTATGCTTTTGTTCAAGATAAAGTTTTAAAAGAAAATGGAAAGAATGTAAACTTTGTTATTTTTGATCAATCCTTGGACATTTTTTCAAAGCTAAAAAAGCTCTCTGGAGCTAGTTTCTTTAAAATGATCCAAGCTACCATTTTTACTTTGAAAGCACTGAGTATAATTGAAAAAATTGAAAAAAAGGCTCAATTTTTGAGACCGAGGGAAATTGAAAAAGGAGACACTGATAGGGTTTTAATTTCAGCTTTTAGAAGGATGAGAGAGATTGAAAAATTTTCAGAGCTTTTGAGGTTTGAGAGAGAAATTATGAAAGAGCTCAATCAAATTAAAATTGAGAGAAAAAAAGTTCCGAGAGTAGGAATTGTAGGTGAAATTTATACAGTTTGCGATCATGCAGTAAACTTTGAAATTGAAAAAAAATTGGGAAATTTGGAAGTTGAAGTTCATCGAGAAATGAGTTTGCTTTATCATTTGAAAAAGAAAATTTTCTTTAAAGATTTTTTCATTCAAAGAAAAATAAAGCCTTATTTGGAATCTACAGTTGGGGGACACGGAAGGGATGCAATTTATGAGATGCTAAAATATGTGAAGGAAGGATTTGATGGGGTGATTCAACTTTTGCCCGCAATGTGTTTGGTTCCTGAAACAGGAATAACAGTAGAAAATT
>CAZGXQ010000040.1:0-11476 GCA_964530195.1 uncultured Candidatus Saccharibacteria bacterium
CTCTTCCGATCTTTTTTGGAAAAGAAATAAAAATCAAAGAAGATTTAATTTTAAGATTAAGCACATTTGAACTCAAGAAAGGCCAAGAAGAAATAGGGACCCTTATTTTTTTTAGCGACATTACTCGAGAAGTTTCTTTGGAAAGATTGAAGAAAGAATTCATTGCTTTAGCTGCTCACCAATTGCGCACCCCAATTTCGGCTGCCCAGTGGGGAATTTCAAAAATTTTAGAAGAAAAAATTGGACCTTTAAATTCAAAGCAAAAGAGTTATTTAGAAGAAATTTTACAAACCCTTCAGAGATTAGTTAAAATAATAGATGATCTTTTACACACTACCAAAATTGAAGAAGGAAAAATTTTAGAAAAAACTCAAAAATTTTCTTTAGAGGCAATTGTAGATTATGTTCTATCTCTTTTGGGATCAGAAATAGCCAAAAAGAAAATAAATTTAGAAGTTAACAAACCTTTTAATCCTTTGCCTCCAATCCAGATGGATGTGGAAAAAATAAAATTAGTTGTTCAAAATTTGTTAGATAATGCTATAAAATACACTAGAGAGAGTGGACGAATTGTTATTTCTCTTGAAGAGAGAAGCGGAAAAGAGATTTTGTTTTCAATTAAAGATAATGGAATAGGAATTCCTGAGAAAGAAAAAGAAAGAATTTTTACTAAATTTTTCAGGGCAGAAAATGCCCAAAAGGTCGAACCTAGTGGTTCAGGTCTTGGTTTATATGTAGCAAAAAACATTATTGAAGCTCATGGAGGAAAAATTTGGTTTGAATCAAAAGAAGGAAAAGGCACAGCTTTTTATTTTACTCTTCCAATAATCATTTAAATATGTCAGCAAAAATTCTTATTATTGAAGATGAACCTTTCTTGAGAAAAGTAATTAGTGATGAATGTCGCGAAAAAGGTTATTTTGTTGAAGAGGCAATAGAAGGGAAAGAAGGATTAGAAAAATTAAAGAAAGAAAAATTTGATTTAGTATTGTTGGACCTATTATTACCAGGAATTGATGGTTTTGAGGTTTTAGCTCAAATTAAAAAAGATCCAGAGTTAAGCAAAACGCCGGTTTTAATTTTGTCAAATTTGGGGCAAAAAGAAGAAATCGAAAAAGGACTAAAACTTGGAGCTGTGGATTATCTTATTAAAGCTCATGTAACTCCTAGTGAAATTTTAGAAAAAATTGAAAAAATTTTAGCAAGATGAAAGAAAAAATTAAAAAAATCAGTCAGAGTTTGATTAAAATTTTAATATTGATTTTTCCTCTTTTTTACTTTCCTTTTTCAGCTGATCCTATTTTTTATCCAAAAGCGGTTTTCTTTTCATTTTTAGTTTCTTTTTCTTTATTCTTTTGGTTTTTGAGCAATTTATTTCAAAAAGAAACGGTTTTTCGAGGAAATTTCATTCTTTATTTGATTTTATTTTTCTTTTTCCTCTTTTCTTCAATTTCTACCTTCTTTTCTCTTTATCGTCCAGCTTCTCTCTGGGGATTTCCTTTATTAATAAGCGAAAGCCTAGTTTTTTTATTTTTTTCTTTAATTTTTGTTTTTCTTTTGAATCAAATATTTGAGAAAAAAAGTGAAGTTTATCTTAACCTGATCTTGCTTTTGATTCCAATTTCTATTTTAGCCATTCTTTCTATTTTCCAGTTTTATTTAAAAAGAACTTTTTTTGGAGTTTTTTTTCCTGATTTTTTGGGAGGAATAGCCTCAAGTTCAATTTTCTTTGCAATTCTAATTCCTATTTTGCTTTCTTTTTTCTTTCAAACAAAAAGTTTTTGGAGGATCGTTTTTGGATTTTTGCTTTTTCTCTTTCTATTTTTTGTTTTAATTTCTGGAGTAAAGATTGCCTGGACTTTAATTTTTGTTTTAACAGCCATTCTTTCACTTTTTGTTTTAGGTAATGAAAGGGGGGAAATAAATTTTTTTAGGGCAATTATCCTTTCTTTGGTTTTGGTCTCCTCAATTGTCTTTTACTTTATCTCTCCCAAAATAATCTCTTCAATTCCTGAAATTAATCTTGGTCTTTTGCCAAATCTTCAAATTCTTTTTTCAACATTAAAAGAAAGCCCAAAAAATCTTTTGTTTGGTACAGGGCCTGGCACCTTTATTTTCGATTATTCAAAATATCGACCTCTTATTTTAAATCAAACAATTGCTTGGGGAATAAGATTTTCAAATGGAGCTTCAACCATTTTAGATTTATTAACCACTAGAGGAATTCTAGCAGGAATTTCTTTTCTTTTTCTATTTATTTTTGTTTCAATTTCAATTTTTAGAGAAATTATCAAAAGAAAGCCTCCTCTTTTTGTTATTGGAATTTTCATCTCTACTTTTGGAATTTTCGTTTCTAGCTTTTTCATTTCTTTTAACATTTCTCTTTGGTTTCTTTTTTGGCTTCTCTTGGGTTCCACTTTTTTTATTCTTTCCAAAGAGCAAAAAATAGATTTTTTAGCTATACCCTTTTTAAAAAGCTTATTTTTTGTTGTCTTTTGCACAATTTTTACTTTTTGTTTAATTTTTCTCTCTATTCAATTTAAAAAATATTTGGCAAATATAAATTATAAAAGCGCAATTTTGAAAACCCAAAAAGACCTTAATTTAGCTATTGAAGAGATGAAAAAAGCAACAAGAAAAGACAGCGAAACAGATATTTATTGGCGCGACCTCTCTCAACTCTATCTTTTAAAAGCCAATCAAATTTTTTCAACCGAAGATCTTCCTTTAGAAAAAAAAGTAGAATTAGTCAATTCTCTAATTAGAGAAGGTATTGTAGCAATTGAAAAAGCAGTAACAATTTCTCCAAACAATGTTGCAAATTGGAATGTTAGAGGATTTTTTTATAGAACCTTGATCGGAGCTGTGGAAAAAGCGGAAGAAATATCTTTGGCTTCTTATCAAAAAGCAATAGAATTAGAGCCAAACTCTCCCTATTCTTTTGGAGAAATGGGAAGAGTTTTTATACTTTTGGCTCAAGATGCAGATAAAAAAGGAGATTCATCAAAAAAGACCGAGTATTTAAATTTAGCTAAAAATCAATTAGAAAAAGCTTTAAATAAAAAGTCGGATTATGCTTCAGCCCATTATCTAATGGCTGTAGTTTTTTCTCAGGAAGGAAAAACAGAGGAAGCAATTTCAAAATTAGAAGAAACCCACTCAGTAGCGCCTAATGATTTGGGGGTTAGCTTTCAGCTTTCACTTCTTTATTATCAATCTGGAGAACTTGAAAAAGCAAAAGATCTTTTAGAAAAAGTAGTTAAAGATTTTCCCAATTATTTTCAAGCTCGATATCTTTTGGGGTTGGTTTATGATAAAAGTGGAGAAAAAGAAAAAGCAAAAAAAGAATTTGAAAAAGTCTTAGAATTAAACCCCGAAAACCAGGAAGTAAAAAGAATTCTTGAAAATTTAGCAAAAGGAAAACCTGCCTTAGAAGGAATTTTATCTCCAGAAACAATTTCAGAAGAAAAGCCCAAAGAATTACAACCCTAAAAAAATATTCACATTATTTTCGCTAACCTCTAAAACCCCTCTTTCAAAACGAAAAGAGATTTTTTTATTTTTATCTAAATGAATAATTACTTCATTGAAAATAAAAGTAATGAAATTTGCGTGACCTGGCAAAATATCAAAATTTCCCAACTGATTTTTAGAAGAAACAGCAATAGCTTCTCCCTCAAAATTTTGTTGTTGAGCTTCGGGTCTCCAAAAAACCTTAACTTTTAAATATGTTTTTTCCTTCTCATTTCCCATAAAATTGTTGAAATTTCATCCAAAGAACCCAAATTCATTAAAAATTCCTCTGGAACGTCATCGGTTTCTCCCTCCAAAATTCTTCTTACTCCCCTTATAGTTTCTTCTCTCTTTACATATTTTCCCTCAATTCCGGTTTGATTTTGAACAACAAAAAATGGTTGAGTCATAAAATTTAAAAGCCTTCTTGCTCTTTTTAAAATAATCCTATCATCTGCTGAAAGCTCTTCTTCCCCAACAATTGAAATGATTTTTTTCAATTGAGTGTACCTTTCCAAAATTCTTTTTGCCTCAATTAGAGTTTCATAATGCTCTCTTCCAATTGTTGAAATATCAGTAACTGTAGAGGATGTAGTTAAAAGATCAATTGCAGGATATCTTCCTTCTTGATAAACCTCACGAGAAAGAAAAATAAGGGAGTCAAAATATGGTAAAACAGCCTGAATTCCAGCGTCAGTTATATCATCAGCAGGCACATAAATTGCCTGGATTGATGAAATATCAGCACCTTTAGTAGATACTAATCTTTCTTGAAAAGAACCAATTTCAGAAAGCAAAGTAGGTTGATAGCCTTCTTCAGAAGGAATAAGAGACAAAAGGGTTGCAAGCTCTGTACCAGCTTGCAAAAACCTGTAAATATTATCTACAAAAAACAAAATGTCCTTGTTTTCTTCATCTCTGAAATATTCAGCGATTGTTACAGCTGCAAAACCCACTTTATATCTTACTGCAGCAGTTTCGTTCATTTGTCCAAAAACTAAAATGGTTGAGGGCAAAACATTGCTTTCTTTTAATGTTTCATAAAGTTCGTGAGCTTCTCTAATTCTTTCTCCAATTCCAGCAAAGATTGAAATTCCTTTATGGAAAAAAGCAGTATTGTGCATTAATTCAGAAAGTAAAACAGTTTTTCCAACTCCCGCCCCCCCAAATATTCCAAGTTTCCCTCCTTTTCTCAGGGGAGCAAAAAAATCAATTGCCTTAATTCCAGTTTCAATTAATTCCTTTTCTAATGTGATTTCTTCAAACGGAAAAGCCCCCTTTCCTATTTCGCGTTTTTTTTGAGTTTCAATTTTTGGCAATCCGTCTAAGGGTTCTCCAAAAAGATTTATTACTCTTCCCAAAAGTTCTTTTCCGACAGGAATTTTCAATTTTTCTCTTGTTCTTTGAACTTGAGCTCCGCGAATTAACTTTTCGCTTTTCCCAAAAATTAAACAAAAAAAGATATTTTCTTTTAAAGCGCCCTGAACCTCAAATTTTACTCTGGGATCATCTTTTAAAATTAAAATTTCACCAGTTAAAACTTCACCAAAAGGAAATTCAATTTCGGCTATATCTCCCCTTATTGATTTTATAAAACCTATGTCTTTGACCATAAAGAATGTCCCAAAAATAAATTTATTTGCTTTTTGTTCATTAAATCTTTTTGAATTTTTATTTTCTTCATTTGAAGTCTTTCTTTTTCTTTTTTTGATTTTTCTGTGGCTTCATACATTGAAACTACCCTTGCTGCAAATTTTGCTAATTGATGCTCAAAAATTGTTTGATGAAATAGGCGAGCAAAAATTTCTGTTTCAAAAAATTCAAAAATTTCTTCTGGAGAAGGTTCAAATAAATATTCTTTGGCCATTTCTATTTTTTCAAGAGTTGGAAAAATTCCCGAAATTTCGCTTGCTACAACACTTTGTCTCAAGGGTGATTCGAATTTTCCATGAAAAACTATTACCCTTTGAAATCTTTTTGCAAATTCGACAATTTTTTCAACTTCTTCTTTTTTCGGTCTATCATCATCTAATTCAAAAAAAGCATATTTTTTTGAAGGATAAAACCTAGAAATGAAATCTTTTCCAATTTTTCCAACAACAATTAATTCAACCCCCTTTGTTTCTAAAAAATCAGAAAGAACCGACCAAATATCATAAATTAATTTTCCATAAAAAGGTTGATTAGCTGACAAAAAAATAATTGCTGTTTTTGGAATCTTTGTGAGAAAAGTAATTTTTTCCAAATTTTTGGGTTCTTCGACAAATTTGCCTTTTTTTAAAAATGAAAAATAAGCTAATTTGGCTTTTTGATAAATCTTTAAGAGTTCTTGCAGAAATTCCCTATTTTTTAAAACCCACCCCTTTATTTGATTCATTCGCATTTTTGCTATTTCACAATAAACACTAGTAATTGTTGAAATAAGATTTACTGCTTCTAAATCTTCTCTTATTTTTTTCAATGTTTCCATGTTATTTTAAAATTTCTTTTAAAACCGGAATTTTTTCTTTTATCCACTGGTCAAACTCTCTTATTGTTTTAATTCTTGAAATCTCTCTTTCTAAATCAAAGAGAAGACCTTTTTTGAAAGCTTCAAGAATTTTTTCTAAATCTTTTCTCATGGCTCCAATTGGTTTTTCTTGCCAAAATTCAGATCTTAAAAGCCCAACCAGAAAAAGCTGAAGCCAAATTGGTCGAGGAGATCCCGGGAACTGTTCTAAAACTGTTTCAATTTTTTCTCCCAAACTAATTATTTCTCTTGTCTTTTTGGGAAGCTCCACTCCAAATTGAACAATTTCTAAAGCTCTTTTGTATTCCCCCAATTTTAATTGAATCCAATTTGCTAAATGCTGTTCAAAGACCTTTCTTGTTTGTTTTCCAACTCTTGAAACAGAAAGAAAAGAATTTATAGCAGGTCTTTTTCCCTTTCTAAATTCATTAACATCGAAAAAAATGTGTCCATCTGTCATTCCTATTAAATTTGTTTGAATGTAACCTGAAATGTCATTTTCTAAAGTTTCGCCAACTGGAAAACAAGTAATGCTAACTTCACGATTTTTTATTCTAATATTTCCTGCCCTTTCCAAAAGTGCTGCATGAATATGAAAAATATCGCCAGGATAAGCATTTCTTCCAGGACTTCTTTTTAATAAAAGACAAATTTCCCGATAAACTTTAGCATGAGTAGTCATATCGTCTAAAACTAAAACTACATCTTTTCCTTGATCCCTAAAATATTCAGCAATAGCCATGCCAGAAAATGGAGCCAAAAAGATTAAAGGCGAAGGCTGATTTGCTAAGGCAACAACAAGTACAGAACTTTTCATTACGCCGTTTTCTTTTAAATATTCCTCAACAGCTTTTACATCAATTGCTCTTTTCCCAATTGAAACATAGACACAAATTACTCCTTTTCTTGCTTGATTTAAGATGGTATCTAACAAAAATATAGTTTTTCCAACTTTTGAATCGCCAATTACCAACTCTCTTTGTCCATAACCCAAAGGTACTAAAAGATCAACAATCATCCACCCTGTTTCAAAAGCCCTGTTAATTTTTACTCTTTGCCCAATATTTGGAGCTTCCCGTTCAATTGAAAGGGCAACCTTTTCTCCCCGAATAGGTCCTAATTGATCCAAAGGTTTCAAAAGGGGATCCACAACTCTTCCCAACAATCCTTCCCCGCCATAAATTGCAAACAACTCTCCGGTTCTTGCCACTTTTTGTCCAGTCCTCAAGTTAGCACTTTCAAACATTAAGACTTCAGCATCCTTTTCTCTTATTCCATAAACTAATCCAATTTCCCCCTCTTCAGTTATTACTTTTTCTCCTAATCTTAAAGAAGGTAATCCCGAAACATTTGCTATTGAGTGAAAAAGAGAGGTAATATAACCAATTTCACCTGTTTTTTCTAAAATTTTTGAAAATTCATTCATTGGTTTTTAAGATTTTTTCAAGGTTTTTTGCTAAAGATAAATTGATATACTTTCCTTCGTATTCTAAAATTGCTCCACCAATAATTTCAGGGTTACAGGTTAAATCTAAGACAATTTTTCTTCCTAACTCATTTTCTAAGAATTGAGAAATTCTTTCAATTGTAGCTGGGGGAGGGGAAAAAGCTAAGACCATTTTTAGCACAGGCAGTGAATCTAATTTCCTTTTTAGGTTTTCAAGAAATTCAAATTGCTCTTTAGGATTAAAAGATATTCCCCCCCTTTTTTCTACTTCCAAAATATATTCAAGCAACTCTTTTTTAGCAATACTTTTTGCCTTCTCGGATAAGAGACCAGTCTGAGCAAAAACTGCTTTTTGAATTTCTGAAATTTCTTGTTTTAGAGAAATCAAATCTTCCTTTGTGAAAACATTTTTAAAAAATGAATTCATGCTTTAAAAAAATTTTCTTCTTTTGCTTTTTTTAATGCGCTAAATACTAATTCTTCATGTGTTGAAAGATCTATAGCTTTGCCTAAAACCTTTTTTGAGACATCAGCAAGAATTTGAAAAATCTTTTCATCAATTTCTTTTATTTTTTCCTGTTTGTAATTCTCTAACATTTTTTCAATTTCGGCTTTTTTTTCTAAAAATTCTTTCTTTACTTCTTGAAAAATCATTTCAATTTCCTTTTCAGAATGAGTTATTCTTTCTCTAGCTTCCTCTAAGATAGCCTGAGAGATTTGACGATTTTGTTGTTCAATTTCTGGGAGAGATTTTTTAAGTTCCACCTTTAAAGCTTCAAAAATTTCATTTGTTCTTTGTTTTAGAGTATTTTTGAAATCAAGAGCCAATACAGATACTGTTTCAGAGATTTTTTCTGTCTCTCTTTGATAATTCGAGATGAGTTGAAAAAATGAAGTTTTGATAATTTCTCTAACTTCTTTTGTTGATTTTTCCAACTCATTTTTTAGCATTGCTTCTGCACTTTCTTTAAAAGATGGAGAAATTGGCAAAAGGATGGTTTCTCTGTTGAATTTTTTTTCTTTTCGCAGAATCAAAATTAACACCGTAAAAAATGAAATTAAAAAAACGAAAAAGAACAAAAAGACAAAAAGTAAAAACAAATTTGAGGGAATGGTTTCTGGCATATTAGTATAGTATAGCAAACAAAGCAATTCCTAATCCAGCTAAAGTTAAGATTATAACTCCAATTAAATTTAATCCAACTGCTAATTGAATACTTCTTTTTGCCAAAGGATTTCTTCCAATAGCTTCTATTCCTTTTTGCATTGCTCTAATAGAGAACGAAAAACCAACAAGAAAACTTCCAGTAGCTACTAAAAGAGCAAAAATATATCTCAAGACCATCGGAAAATTTTCAGGTCTTTCTAAATTTCGAACTACAAGTTGGAAAAAATCACTTAATCTCGGTTTTTCAATTCCCCCTGGCAAAGAGACGTGTTGAATATTTAAGCTTACCAAGATCATCCCCTCTGGTTCATTGAAATCTTCTAAAGCTTTTCCCAAAGCCGTTCCAGATTGAGTCATTTTTTGTCCTACACCAGGAATATCTGAGGTGGTAATAAAATCCCCTTTTTTAATTTCTCCTGCTTTGTTTGTGACCCTTACCATTACTTCTCCTTCACTTGCAACCAATAATGAGTCCTGAGTTTTTTTGTTTAAAATGATTATTGCATTTTCAACTACTACACCAAAAATATTTGGATCTCCGGGGACTTTAGCTCGAATTAATCCCTCTTTACTTTTTGCCAAAATGTCTCCAACCTTAGCCTCTTTATCCACTACAGGATAATAACCAGCAGTTTGAACTTTAGATTCGGCAAATAAAACTTGAGAGAAAATAAAACCCAAAAAAAGAAAAAACAATAAAAAAAAGTTGCTTTTTGCCATCATTATTTTTATTATACCTCTAAATTTTGTGTTTTCATAATTAATTTCCAAATTTTTTCTTCCTTTTCTTTTAAACTCAATTTTCGATTGTTAAATCGCCAAACATATTCCCCAAGATAAAGATGTAATCTTTCCTTTCTTATTCCTCCTTTTGTAAAAAGCTTTCGTTTTAGATATCCCCAAAAAACTTCCAAAATTTCAATTTTAGAAGATTGTTGAGGAGAGAGTCGATAAAACGAATTTTTGTAAATAAGTGCAAAATTTTGTAACCAATTTTCATTTTTGCCAACCCTTTCTTTGTTCTTTAAAAACTCTTCTAATTCTTGAGGTTCAATATTCAAAATTTTGGCAAAAACCTGACCTTCTTTTGCTAAAATGCCGATAGCAAAATCTTTTCCAATTGGTTCTGGTTCTATTTTCAAACTTATAATTCCTTCAAAAACTTCTGGAATATCCCTTGACAATATTTCTCTTAAATTATTTAAAATTTTTAAAAGCTTATACTTGGAGATTTTTACTCTTTCTAAAATGATATTTGTTGAATGTTCGAGCAAAAATTCACCAATAACTTCTTTTAAAATTTCATTGGAGATATTAAAAATGTTTTCGCGAGGAGTGAAAAGATAACGACAATTTTTACATTTTAACCTTCCATCTTTTATTTGCCAAAAATTTGAACTATGACATTTTGGACATTGTTTCAATTCTGAACTCATTAATACTATATTATAGTCCAAAAATAAAAGTGTGCAAATAGAACCCAAAAAGTGTTGTGAGTTACGCCCCAAATCTGTAATTTCTCGTTACGGGACATTTTCTCGATTCTGGATTGGATATTTTAGTCTTTCGTTGTTCCCTCTTTACTCCATTTGATGGATTTTCTCATAATTGATTTATCAAAGGTTGTCATGAGTTTTCAAGAAAAGCAAGATCAAAATTTTAAAAAGTAAAAACTCTTTTCGAAAGAAAGCAGAAATTAAACACTTATTACCTTAAGGTTTTAAAAGTTTTAATGATCTTGTCTTTTAATTCCGAAATTTCAAATTTTTTTGCAATTTAATTTTTCCACAATTTTAGGTCTTGACAGCGGTTTTTGGTTGACTGATAATGAAATAATAAAAAAATTCCCGTGACGAGAATAAATTTCACGGGACTTTACAAAAATTTTTGACAGAGTAAAATAAAAAAGAAGGCCCGCACAAATCGGGCAGTGAGCAGGGTAAATTTCACAGCCGATTTTTGTTTCCTCTTGCCAAAAATTTTTGGCAGAGGGTGCGGGCCTTCTAATTTTGAATTTAATAAATTAAAAAAATTTTGTCAAGAGTTTCAAAATGGAAGAGGAAAAAGAAAAATTAATAAGCATTGATGATTTAATTACAAAAGCTAAAGCATTTGGTGTTGATTTTGGAAAAGGAGATCCAAAAAACAGATTAAGATATTATGTAAAAATTGGATTACTTCCTCACGCAAAAAGAAAATCTTTTAATGGATTACCTCCTACTGGAGCTTTTCCAATTGAAGTTTTGTCAACTTTAATTTCGATTGACAGAAAAATAAAAGAAGGAAAAAGTATTTTGGAAATTAAAAGAGAATTGGAAAAAGAAAAGCTAGAAAAAAAGGAAAAGGAAGAAAAAGAACTTGCAATAAGAAAACTCCATAAAGAATTGTTTGAATTAGTTGAGGACAAGAAAGAGGAAAAAATAGAAGTTTTAAAAGAGGAAAAAACAAAATTTAGCTTTAAAGAATTTTTCAAAAAAAATATTTTTTGGTTTGGTTTGGGTTTTGGATTGTTTTTATTTTTCATTTTCGCTTTTGCTTTTGCAAAAAACTATTTAATTTCAATGAGCGCAGCCTTGCCCGGATTTGGTAAAATTTTTAAACCAAAATCTGATGTTTCAATTTCTGAAAAAGAAGAAATTTTTTCTCTACCTTCTGTTGAACCCTATTTGACTTTAAATACTGATACGGAAATCAATGGAAAATTGATTTTAAAGGATTCTTTGTTTTTCCAAAAAGAAGAATATCAGGCATTTTTTGATTTTGAAACTCTCACCCAAAACCGAAATTATAAATTCCCCGATGCTTCAGGAATTGTTTGCTTGAATACTGGAAATTGCGC
>CAZGXQ010000041.1:0-7120 GCA_964530195.1 uncultured Candidatus Saccharibacteria bacterium
TACAAAAAAAAGAAAATAAAATATCTAAAAGATTTGGCAAAAGAAATTGCTGATGAAGTTGCTCTAACAAAAAAAGAAAAAATTTTACCTCCAATGCCAGCTTACGAAAGAAGAATAATTCATTTGGAATTAGCCCAAAGACCAGATGTTACAACCCAAAGCATCGGTCAAGAACCAGAAAGAAGAGTAGTAATTAAACCTTATCCCTAGTTATCTTTCAACCTCTTTTATTATTCTTCCTGGAATAATTTGAATATTTCCTATACAGGGATATCTTTTATGTCTTGCTTTATCTTCACAAAAATAGGAAATATAATTGTCTTCAAAATCTCTATCGTTTTTATCAAAAACCTCTGCCCATAAAAAAGGATGACCTAAAGCCCATATTTGGAAAGGAATATTTGGAGAAGGAGTTGGAAGAGGACTTGGCAAAACCCCTCGAGCGATTATTACCCACCAGGATTTTCCCCTGAATTTGTCATTTTGAGGCAAGACAATTTGTAAAGAGTAACAAGGATCTAAATTAACTTGAGTTGTTGAAACACTTAAAATCCCTACTCTAAAGGAAAGATTTTGAACACTTCCATCTATGTATCTGGCTGTGTAGGTTCTTTGGGTAGTTGTTGCAAAATCTTGAATTCTAAACCCAAAGGTTCTAAAACAAGGTTGGGTTCCTGGATCTCTGAAAGAAGGACAAGTGCTAGTTGAACTTTGATAATCAGCGCTTAAGTCCTCGTGGAAATTTCGGAAAGTATAAAAAGTTGTTGTTCCGTTTTCTGCATACTCTTCAATGTTTTGGGAGTAATTAGGCAACACAGAACTATACATTGGGTTTATTTGATTAAAAAGTCGATCTAAATAGTTTAATCTAAAGTCTTTAAATAAGGTTACAGAGAAATTTGGAATTTCATCATCTCTGAGAGTGAAATAAGAAAAAGAAGGAAGATCGTCTTGGAGATCTGGATTGAAAAAATCTAAATTCAATAATCTTTCGTTAATTGTGATAACTCTGATTAAACCTTTAAAATTAGGCAAAGAGTGAAAAATTGCTCCATAATTTCCAATAATATACACATGTTGCGCTCTTCTAAAATCCTCCGGAATTTCTTGAGAAAATGTTATTAAATGGCAATTTTGGTGCACATTATAATAGAGATTGTGAATAGCCCTTTGCTCTGCCCGATTTAAAATGTTCCAATTTTGTTTAATTGCCAATCTTGATTGAATATACATTTCAAAAGTTAAAGTGAAATCATGATTAAAAAATTGGTAAGTTTCTCTAATTTCATTTTTACAAAGCCAAACCCCTTCTTCAATTTCTATGTAAGGGTATCTTAAAGAAGCTAACCTTAGAGTTACAAATTCAGGGCGGATTGTTCTTAAAATTAAAAAGGAAGAAAGCAAAAGAACGAGACCAACTATTGCACCCCAAATTCTTTCTCTTGCTTCAATTTGTTTTCCGATATTTCCAGTAGATGTTAAATATAAAAAAGCCCCTAAAACCAAAGAAAAAAAGGCTAAAATTACACCAAAGATAATGCTTATTCTGTAAATGTAATTAATATAAATTTCCGGTCTCTCATAAACTTCAGGAAGAGAAGGTAAGGCAATACCTTGAATTCTTGGATAAATTACTTCAAAACTTGTTGGCATTTGAGCAAAAGAAAAAAGAGGGAAAAGAAAAAATAAAATTGTAACTATTTCTTTTTTCATTTCTTTTCTTTTAATATTTTACCTGGCCAGGCAAAAAAATGAGTAATACAAGGAATCCTTCTTTCGCCTTGTTGGCAAAAACTTCCAACATAAGTAGCTTCTAAATTCCTTTGGCTTTTGTCAAAAACATAAATTGGAATAGGATGAAGATAAAGGGAGATATCGGTAGTAACCGTTCTATCTGCTCCAACAACTACGACCCATTTTTCCTCTTCTGGTAGTTTAACAGAATAACAGGGGTCTGTTCTTGGATCTAAAGTATTTGATCCAGGCTCAAGACGGCGCAGGTTTGGCGAAAAAGCGCTTCTTAATTCAGGATAATTTGTCAACTCTTTACTTTCTTCTATTTTTTCCTCTAAAGCCCCGAAATCAGGGAGATTATAAAAGGTAATCCACATGTCATCTGCACTTGTAATTCCAAGACAATTGCTAATGTCTACTAGACCACTTTGGCGATCAGCCTGGGTTTTCAAAAGGCAGTCTATTACAGAATCTTCAAAAAGAGTAATTGAGCGAAAGCCACTTCTTTCGTAACGGTAGTGATAATTTAAGTTAAAATCAACTACATCACCACCAACAAAAAAAGCAGGAAGGGAAAAAGCGGATAAGCTATGTTTCAAAATAATTTCTCCTCTGCCCTTGAAATCTCTTTCTTCATGCAAAACGAGACCATAATGTCCATTGATATATATAACTAAATTCTGAAAAACAAACGGACTCTGGTTATATTCTTCCCACTCTTGGATTATTTCATCTCTTTCGACATCAGTAATTGTACTGCTGACACTTTCTAGTTGTTCTCTTACTAAGTTAATATCTACTGGTTCTCCAATTAGCCATACAGGGAGAGTTTGGGAAGTTTTAATCAAAAGACATTGAGTTTCTGCAAATGTTTTAATTTCTTTTGCCAATCCTTTTGGAAAAAGACAATTTGGTACGGGCCAGGGAGCGCCATAAGTTTGAGCTGAAATTTTTTGGTCTCGACATCTCAAAACTCTAATCATTGGGTCTAGATTAGGATCAGGATTCATTGGTTGAGTGCAAATATAAACACCAGGTTCCAGTTCCACTTCAGTATCTGGAAGTTCTGGGGGAGAAAGAACTGTATATTCTGGTCGGAAAAATCTTAAAATCAACCAAGAACTCAAAAACAAAAGCAAACCCAAAAGCGAAGCAAAAATTTGTTCTTTTGCCTCTTTTACTCTACCTATGTTCCCTCCAGCGGTTAACCACTTTACTCCTCCTAACATTAAAAAGAAAAAAGCCAAAATTACTCCTAAAATTAAAGCAAAATCATAGATATATTTCACAAAACGAGCCACATACTGGTGTAAAGGATAAAGTGTTGGAGCAACCCAAGTTTCAAGTGGGATAGCTGTGGGTCTGAAACCTTCGACCATTGGATAAGAAACTTCTAATGGAAGGGAGGTAGGTGAAATTAGCTGAACAAGCTGTTGCCAGTTTAAATTAATTCTAAATCTTCTTAAAATATTGACAGCCAATCTTGCTTGAGTAAGAGTAGTGGGTTCAATTCGTGAAAATTCCGGAGAAATTGAATTTAAAATAGTAAGGGAGAACAAAAGTATTCCAAGTCCTAAAAACGCATTAAAAATTTGAGATTTAACCTGAGCTATGATTTGTGGGTTTCCCCTTGAATAAAGATATCTTAAACCCCCAAAAACAATGATAACAAAACTTAAGATAATTCCAACAAGAATTGCAAAATAAAATATATATTGAATATAGCTAATAAGAGTAGCAGCACCCGTTCCAAAAGTAGGAGGAGCAACTCCAGGAATAGCAGGATAAGAAATTTCAAAGCTAGTTTGGGCGAGAACTGAGGTTGAAACAAGAAAAAACAAGAGAACAAAAATTTTTAAAAGAAATTTAACCTTCATTTTTTAAAGCACAATAATATAGGATCTAATTTGACCCAAAATATTTTGAATTTGGGTTATAAGATTTGTAAGTTGGACATTTCTCGATTCAATATCATTTATTGGACAGATTGGCTCATTTGGATTTATAGCAGTACATGTTTCTGGAGACGGGAGGCACTTTGAAAAGTTGGTTTGAACTTGTAAGATACAACTTCCCTGACATTTTCCCTCAGCCTTGCATTGATTTGAAAGATTTGTAAACTCAGTAATCAATGGTTTTAATTGGTTAATCGGATCTCTTAGCTCCTCAACAAGGTTTCTCAGTTGATTAAGTTGAGCTTCAATTACAGTTCTTCTTACTGGATTAATTTCTAGTGGTCCCCAAAGATCTGGCGTTAGGTGTTCTTCTTTTGCCGCATCTTCTAAAACTCGATAGTAAAATAAAAGTTGTTCCACCTTTATCCTTAATTTGATTTGAGTTTCGTCTATAGCTTGACGATTGGCGCAAGGATCCCCTACACACTTTACAAAATCACAATAAGGGTAATTAACAAAAACACAAGAAGCTTTAGTATTTTCGCATTTACAATCCTTTGTGTTATCTGTGAAATTTGTAGCTAACTGTTTGATTTCTTCGGCCACGGAATTCATATTGTTAGCGGTGGTGCGAATATGAAGTAACGGATCGTAAGAACGTTGAATCCAAGGAGTGACCGTAGGGGGCAAACCTACGGGTTGAGGAGAGATTGTGGGAATTTGTTCCCACTCTCTTCTAAAGAAGGTTAAGATAATATAGGTAAAAGCAAGTATCGCAATTGCAAAAAGCGTGCTTTTTATTCTTTCTTTTGCCTTCTGTTTAATTTGAGGATCACCAGTTGAAGTTAGATACTGAAAACCCGCTAAAACCAGCGATAAAAAGGCAAAAATTCCAATTGTGCCCAGGGCAAAATTGAAAATATATTGGGCATAAAAAGCAGGATGGGTAATTCCAGAAAGAGTAATTCCTCCAATTCTTGGATATCTAACTTCCAATCCTCCGCTAAAGACTAAAGAAGGAAGAAAAATTAAAATTGTGAAAATATGTTTTTTCATTTCCTTTCCATCTGCCTACATGCAAAATAATTATAAAACATGCATTCAGAGGTATCTATTCCAAAAAACGCAGCTAACCACCAACCAGGGGCTAAATAACGACATTCGTAAGAAGATAAAATTGGAAAAGAGTTCTTACATTCTTGAATTTCTTCACATTTACATTCTTCAGCGCTTTCGACCTTTTTCCCATCAGGCGATAAAGAACCCTCTTTGTACTCAGCGCAAGTTGAAAGATTCCAACCAGCTTCCACCTCCATTGCATGAGAGATAGTATAGTGCATTCTTGAGGCTAAAATCTCAAATGCAACAACCTCTTTTGATTGAGGATATTTTTGATAAAGTTTTTCAATTTCGGACTTAGTTAAAGGAGTCTCTCTTTTTCTTACTTCTTTTTCAATTGTTTCCCACTCCTCTATCCATTTTTCAATTTTTGAAAATTCAAAACTTTCAATTGAGTTTTTTATCTTTTCAATTCTGTTCGCAATTGTTATAGCTTGTAAGTTTAAACTTACAAAATCGCAAGCTAATCCTGCACAATAGCAAACGCAGCCACAGAGCCCAATACCAAGGCAGTTGCAAACTGGAGTACATCTTTCGGGGGCACAAGTAAATGTCAATTGATAATAATTGTTAATATCAGGTAAAATTTCTCCTAGATTGTTATCAACCTCCTCTATCTTAAGTAACAAATCGCCTAATGCCGCTAAGAATTTATCTAAAATTTCTCCAAATGGAACAGAAAATGGACAAGAAATCTGGAGTTCATATTCTGGAGAAACCGAAGTTGCTTCTTTTGTTTTTTCAAAAATTTCGCCCCACGATTTGACAGTATCAGGCAAACTTTGAAAAAAATCAACCCATTCTTGAAGACTAAGAATATCTTTTGGCGCTCCAAAAAATTGAGCGGTTGCTTTTTCGAATTCTTCCGAATGAGTTCCAAGATAATAAAAGCCTGTTATTGGGCAGTAGAAATCTGCAATACTATTTTTTCTTGGATTTTGTATTCCCTCAAAAAGGGGAATTCTTGAAACAATCCAATTTGTTTTAGGAGCATTTTTTCTTAGATAATCAATGGCAAAAGAGAATAGATCTCGATTATAAGCTTCAGAAAAAGGGCATTTTTTTAAATTATCTATTGCAAACATTAATCTTGCCATTCTTTCTTTAATCGGTAAACTTTTTATTTTTAGTTCAATCAGATAATTCTCAATTTCCTCTGCGTAATTTGCAATTTGATTCATCAATAACCCCATATTTCTTCTTGCCTCTTCTGGGCAAGGATCGCCCAAACATTTTTGAGCTTGACAAGTAGGTTGTTGGGGTTCACACAGAGCATCAGGGGCAGGGGCAGGCGCACATGTTCGGGGAGTGGTCGAATAAGGTTCAGAGTTTGAACAACTGCACAAATTCAAAAGATTTTTTATTTGATCAAATTTTGTTTTAATTTCTTCAACTCTCGGTTTAATTTCATCTAATATTTCTTTTACCGCTCTCAACTCCTCGACATTAAAGAAATGAGAATTTTCTACATCCTCTTCACCCTTTAAGAAAGTTTCAATCGGGATTTCAGAAAAAGCGAGATGGCTTGCCTCAACCGTTTTTATTTCTCCAGTAACTTGGGCTATTTGAGAAGGTTGAGCAGGAGACAAAGTGGTAAATTCTGGTCTGAATTGTCTTAAAAAAATCCACCCTCCTAAAAGCAAAACCAGACCAACGAAACTTGAGAGAATTTGTTTTTTGGCATTAGAAATTTTTTCAACATTTCCAGCAGAAGTTATAAAAGAGAATCCAGCAACGACTAAAGATAAAAAAGCCAAAATTATTCCAACCCGAATAGCATTTTCCACAAAATTTCTTGTACCCTGAGCTAATCTTTGAGGGAAATCTACATTCCCTGCCAAAACGATTCCCAAAACAATGAATAAACAAAAAAAGCCAAAAACTATTTTGATAAATTTTCTCATAAAATCATTCTAATTACATTTATTAACCAACTAGGAATCAACGTTCCAACAACTGGTATCATTTCGAGTAAGAGTGGCAAAACGCTGGTTAAAACAGAGATGCCCAAGAGGAGAGGAGAAAATACTGCAAAAAAAACATCTCCAAAGGTTTTTATTGGCCAATTTATTACTTCATAATGAAGTCCTTTCCAAATTAAAACACCAATAAAATCAAGCAAATAATCTAAAAGATCTAAGGTTATAGCCAAAAACATAACAATCATTCCACCAGGCGTTAAAAGCTTTGTTTTTGGGATTTTTTGAAAAAAACGGCTTTGTTTTTTTGCTTCTGGCATATTTTTAAACTTGAGCCTGTTTTAATCTTCTGATTTTTGCTACTTCTTCTGGTGAAGTAGTAATTAATTGATCTTCTAAATAAGAGGCAATTGCTTTTATTAAGACATGTTTTTTCCCAGCAAAGAAAATTCC
>CAZGXQ010000042.1:0-4536 GCA_964530195.1 uncultured Candidatus Saccharibacteria bacterium
CCAACTTTTTTGGCAATTGCTTTGGCAGTCTTTTGATTGTCTCCAGTGAGCATTATTGTTTTAAATCCCATTTTATGAAGAGCTTCTATTGCAGTTTTTGTTTCATCTTTTAAAGTGTCAGCCACTGCTATTGCACCCAATATCTTATTTTCTTGAGCCACCCAGATCACAGTTTTTCCTTCTTCTTGAAGTTGGCTTACCATTTCTTGGTAACTTGAGACACTTAAATTGTTTTCTTCCATTAATTCTTTCCTCCCAACCAAAATCTTTTTGCCATTAATTTCTGCCATCACCCCTTTGCCAAATATGGCTTTAAAATTTTGAACTTGTAAAATTTCAACTCCTTTTTCTTTTGCTTTTTTAACAATTGCTTTTCCTAAAGGGTGCTCAGAACCAGATTCAGCTGAAGCTGCAATTTGCAAAAGTTCTTCTTCTTTTATATTTCCTTCAAAAACCTTAATGTCTGTCACTTCTGGAATTCCTTTTGTTAAAGTACCAGTTTTATCCAAAACTATGATTTTTGTTTTCCCCATCAACTCAATTGCCTCTCCCTGGCGAATAAGAATTCCTTCTTTTGCTCCCCGGCCAATTCCGACAGTTAAAGCAGTCGGAGTAGCCAAACCCAGAGCACAAGGACAAGCAATAATTAAAACAGTAATTGATGCTACTATTGCAGTAAACCATTTCCCTAAAATCAACCAGCCAAAAAAAGTGAACAAAGCAGTGATTAAAACTACCGGAACAAAATAAGAAGTAACTTTGTCTGCAAATTCTTGAATGGGAATTCTTGATCTTTGAGCCTCTTCAACAAGTTTTATCACCTGAGCCAAAAAAGTATCTTTACCAACTTTGGTTGCTTTAATTTTTAAAAGTCCTTCTTGATTAATTGTTGCCCCAATTACTTTATCGCCAACTTTTTTCTCAACAGGAAGGGATTCTCCAGTTGCCATTGATTCATCAACTGTTGATTGTCCTTCAATTACCTCACCATCAGTTGGAATCCTCTCACCTGGTCTGACAATCATAATATCTCCAACTTTTAATTCCTCAATTGGAATTTCTTTTTCTTTGCCGTTAACTAAAATTCTGGCAGTTTTAGCTTCCAATTTTAAAAGTTCACGAAGAGCTTCAGAAGTTTTTCCTCTAGCTCTTGATTCCAAATATCTTCCCAAAAGATGAAAAGCCATAATAAAAGCAGCAACTTCAAAAAAGACTGGTAATTCAGCAAAAAAAGCTCCTATTCCAAACAAAAAAGCTGCTGTCGTTCCCAGAGAAATCAAAACATCCATATTGGCATAAAACCTTCTGATTGCTTTTAAAGCTGAAAGGTGAGTTTTCCATCCCAAAACATAAACCACGATAAAAGATAAAATGGTTTCAAACCAAATTTGACCTGGGATCTTTCTACCAAAATACATCAGGGCCATTGTCACCATTAAAGGAAAGCTCAAAACTAAAGCAAAAATTGCCCGCAATTTTGCTTTTTTAATTTCTTTTTGCTCTTCAATTTCTTGCTCTCTTACTTTTCCAACAACTTTGTATCCCAATTCCTCAACAATCTTTTTCAAATCAATTTCAGAAACAAATTCTTCGGCTTCAACAAACATCTCAGAAGTAGCAAAATTAACGTTAACTAATTTAACGCCAGGGTGCTTTTTTACTTGAGCTTCAATGTTTCTGGCACAAGAAGCACAATGCATCCCTGAAATTTTTAAAATTATTTCTTGCATATTTTTTTATTTATTGCATGTTTGATAATCTCTAAATTACAGCTTTTTTGTGTTTTGCACCAATTTTCACATTTTTTAGCCCACTTTTTTTCCTTATACCAAAGACCGCACTCTGAACACTGGTATAACCTTTTTCTTTTCTTTCTTTTTGGTTTTTGGCAGCAGTTCATTTTAGAATTTATTTAAAAAAATTTTTTCATACCTTTCCAAAACCCACCTTGGGGGGGTATTTTTAAATAATATCCTAGTTAGTGATATTGTCAACAAAAAACGATAAATTTGTTGGAAGTTCAAGAAATTTAAAAATTTTCAAAGACAAGCTTGTTAAAGGTAGAACCTTTTTACTGTAATATTTTACAATTCAGCAATTTTTTTAACTCTTCAAAAGTTTTGTAGCCCTCATAAATATTCTCTCCAATGACAAAAGCTGGAATTCCACGGATTTGATGTTCTGGCGCTTTTTTATCAACATTAATTTCAGTTATTTCAACGCCAAGTTTCTTTAAATTTGAAATCGTTCCTTCGCTTTTGACTTTTTTGCACCAAGGGCACCAATCGGTGTAATAAAAAATCATCTTGTTAATTTCGCACTCACCCTCCATTTCCCGCTTGTCTGAAAAATAAAAAACGGAAAATAGAACTGTTCCTAAAACTGCGAGGCTTAAAACAAATAAATAAACTTTCTTCATATCTACTTTTTTGTGTTAAATTTATAAAATAGGACAGGTACCAATTTTTGATTTACACCTTCCTTCTTTGATTCCTCTTATGCATTGAGGGCAAACCTTATCCCATTCACCTTTTGCTATCATTCCATCACAATTGCAAGTTCCATCTTCAAATATCCATTCACCAAGATAACACATCGTGCAAGGGGGTTCTATGCAACATTTATACTTTCCTTTTATCTTGGCTTTCTCAATAGTTGAATAAAGTTGGGACAATAATTTTTCTCTTTCTGTTTGGAAATTCTCCTTTTCCTCTTTTATAATCTCAGCTTTATAAGTATTAAAAACATCCAAAGAAAATATTCTTTCTTTTAATGTTTTTGAAGGGTTATATTTAACCTCAAAAAAATTGGGGAAATTAAATTGAACATTTTCAACTCCCGCAATTTTTTTAAGCTCGTTGATAATTAAAGGTGCGTGGCCTGGACAGGGAATATCAACTTTTAGAGTAATGGAAGATAAAGGAACAGTTTCAACAAAAACCGTGGGTTTGCTCTGATTTAGATTTGCTAGATAAGGAAAAATAACCGTAAAAAAAAGTAAATTAACAGAAATTGTTGTTACATAAAGTGTTGAGAGATATTTCCACTTTCTTTTAGCGTCCTGGAGTGACAAAATTCCATTTTTCTTGAGATAAATTATCGCGGAAATTGTAGCAAAAAAAATTGAAAGGCCTACCAGAATATAAAAGAAATAAGGGTTAAGCAATAAGGGCTTCAAAAGAAAAGTTGCGGTGCTCACTCCCAGGATACTAAAAATAATAAATAGAATACAAAAAGTGTGGGGAATTAAACCACACAAAAGCCCGGCGAAAAGCCCTTTTTTGCTCTTTTCTGAATCGGTTCTTAAACAACAACTTTTTTGATCGTTTAAATTTTCCATTTTATTTTTTTTCAGAATTTTTAAATAATTCTAAAATTTCTTTAATTTTCTTTTTTCTTTCTTTTGCGCTTTTTCCTTTAATGGCTTTGGTAACACAAGTATTTAGGTGATTTTCCAAAATCATCTCATTTACTTTTTCAATTGCTGCAATTACTGCTTTGTTTTGTTTGATAATGTCAATACAATATTCATCATTCTCAATCATCTTTTTTATACCTTCGAGATGGCCTATAAGATAATTCATTCGATTTAAAACTTGTTTCTTAAAATATTTTTTCATGCTTCTTTAAAACCCGCCCATGGGGGGTATTTTATAATATTATACCAAGCAAAAAGCGTTGTCAAGAAAAACTATTTTAGCAAATTATTCCTCCTCCCAAAACTTCTTGACCTTTATAAAAAACCACTGATTGCCCCGGAGTAATTGCCCTTTGTGGTTTTTCAAAAATTACTCTATAAACCTTATCTTTGATATTTGCACATTCTCTCAAATGTGAAAATGTCGGATAAATAATTGCTTTGGCAAATTCTGTTTTGTAGCGAATTTTTGCTTTAATTTCCAAAGGTAATTTTGGCTCTTTGCCAGAAATCCAATTAACATTTTTACAAACTAACTCTTTCTTTAATAAATCCTTTTCATTTTTTGTCACAATCAAAAGATTATTTTTCACATCTTTATCTAAAACCCAATACGGACCTCCAGAAATTCCAATTCCTTTTCTTTGGCCGATGGTATAAAACCATAAACCTCTATGTCTTCCCAAGATTTTGAAATCAGAAGATATTCTAACATTCTGCAGAATGTTAGAATGTTTTTTGTTGCGGTTAACTGAAAATTTTTCAACGATTAAACCGGGGTTTTCTTTCAAATATCCTTTCAAGAAATCGTTAACCGTCGTTCGGATAAAGCAAATTTCAACCGATTTTTTGGCTTTCAAAATTGGTAATTTAAATTTTCTTGCCAAATTTTCGACTTCTTCTCTGGTATAATTACCAATCGGAAATAGAATTCTTTTTAACTGTCCTTGATTTAGCATCCATAAAAAATAGCTTTGATCTTTTCTTTTATCTTTGGCTCTTAGAAGTTTAATTTCCTTGACTCCTTTTATTCTTGCATAATGACCAGTTGCAATTAAATCAATGCCCAACTTCATTGCTTTTTCCAACATTAACCCAAATTTTATTTCTTTGTTGCA
>CAZGXQ010000043.1:0-6905 GCA_964530195.1 uncultured Candidatus Saccharibacteria bacterium
GGAATTGGAAATATTTATTCAGATGAAGCTCTATGGATGGCAAAAATTAATCCATTTAGAAAAGTAAGCGATATTAAAGAAGAAGAAATGAAAAAACTTTATTTGGCAATCAAAAAAGTTTTAGAAATTGGAATTCAATTACATGGAGAGTCAATTTCCGATTTTAGGAGAATTGATGGCTCAAAAGGAGAATTTGATGAGTGGCGTAAAGTTTACAGAAGAGAAGAAGAAAAATGTAAAAGGTGTAAAGGCAAAATTGTGGCAAAAAAAATAGGTCAAAGAACAGCTCATTTTTGCCCAATTTGCCAAAAATAAAACAAGGTCATAAAAAAACAAAAAACATGACAAAAAAAGAATTTTTTACAAAAAAGATTATTCCTCAATTGGAAGAGCAGATTTTTAGTTACGACTTTCAGTTGATAAGAAATCAATACATTTTGGAAAGATTAAAAAAAGAGCTAGAAGAATTAGAAAAGAGTCCAATCTTTCAAGTTGGAGAAGATGTGGAAAAAACATTAAAAGAAAGAGCAAAGAGGAAAAAAGAAATTCAAGAGCAAATTGAAGAATTAAATAGAAACATTTCTCTTTTACCTCTAATTAAAGAAGAGGAAGAGAAGTTCTTAAATCATTTCAAACAAATAGTCGAACAGCTCTAAAAATACTCAAAATTATGAACAAGGACTCAAAAGCCAAAGTAAGAATTTTTGGAATAGCTTCTTTTTTGAATGACATGGGCTCTGATATGATTTATCCTGTTTGGCCGCTTTTTGTTAAATCTTTGGGAGCTAATATGTCGGTTTTGGGTTTTTTGGATGGATTGGGTGATGCTTTAGTTTCAATTTCCCAGGCAATTTCAGGATACATTTCAGATAAAATTCAAAAAAGAAAAATTTTTGTTTGGTTGGGCTATTTAATGGGTTCTTTATCAAGAATAGGTTATGCACTTTCTACTTCTTGGAAACATTTAATCCCTTTTAGAATCTTAGATAGAGCTGGAAAAATAAGATCTGCGCCCAGAGATGCAATAATTGCAGACGCTTCTACAGATCAAGATCGGGGAGAAAACTTTGGGTTTTTGAGAATGATGGATAATTTAGGAGCTGTTGTTGGAATTTTGCTTTGCATTCTTTTGGTTAATTTTTTGGGCTTTAAAAAGCTTTTTCTTTTAGCATCCGTTCCTTCTTTAATTGGCGTGGTTTTAATTTTAATTTTTGTTAAAGAACAAAAAAAGGATTCAACAAAAATTTTCAAAGGAATCTCTTTGAAATCCTTTACCCCCCAGTTTCGTTACTTTTTGATATTGAGCGCTATTTTTTCTCTTGGCGCTTTTTCTTATTCTTTTTTGTTAGTTTTTGCTAAAGAGTTTGGTTTCAAAATAAGTTTTATTCCAGTTTTATATTTGATTTTTACTGTCACTGCTTCTTTGTTTTCAATCCCTTTTGGAAAACTTTCAGATAAAATCGGCAGAAAGAAAGTTTTAGAAATTTCTTTTTTGTTTTGGATTTTTGTTTGTCTTACCCTTTTATTTTTTAAAAATTTTTTTGGGATAATTCTGGCGTTTTTGTTTTACGGACTTCACAAGGGAGCAATAGAACCTTCACAAAGAGCTTTTGTTTCAGAATTAGTAAATCAAGAAATTAGAGCTTCAGCTTTGGGAAGCTATCAAATGGTAATTGGTCTTTTTTCATTACCTGCTTCATTTTTGGCTGGAATTTTGTGGGATAGATTTGGCTCTTTTGCTCCATTTTCTTTTTCTCTTTTTTTGACAATTTTAGCTTTAATTTTGCTGTTGAATTTAAAATGTAAAGAACGACCAATATGTTAAAAACAATTTTTTTGCTTTTGTTTTCTGTAGTTTTTATTTTTAGCTTCGTTTTTACTCTTATTATCTTTTATCACTTTTCAAGATTTAAACCTTTAATTTCTCTAAAAGAGAGGAAGATTTTAACATTTTTAGTTTTGGGTCAAATTTTTTGTTTTCTTTTAACCCTTTTTTCTTTCTTTTTTATCTAAAATGATCAAGCTAGAACCAGATGAAAGAATTTATCTTTTGAAAAGACGCCATCAAATAGTTCTCAAACTTCAGATTTTACCTTTCTTGTTGATTTTTTGTTTTGATTTAATTTTAATTTTTTTCTTTTCAATCAAAAAAATTTCTTGGCCAGGATTTTTAGTAGAAAGTTTTCCAGAAATTTTAAATTTTAAACTAAATTTTATTTTAGCATTTCTTTTTTCTTTAATTTTGCCAATTCTTTGGTGCTTAATTTTTTTAGAGATTACAAGGTATTATTTAACTTATTGGGTAGTGACAAACCGAAGGATTATTGAAGTAAAACTTAATGGTTTATTTAACATTCAATATTCAAGTGTTGAGTTAGACAAAATTCAAGATATGAGAGCTCAAATTAAAGGATTTTTGCCTTCTTTTTTCCGTTTTGGAAATTTAAGAATTCAAACAGCTTCTGAAAAAGGCGAGTTTGTTTTAGATCAAATCGGAGAGCCAGAAATCACAAAACAGGTAATTTTTGAAGCTAAAATTGATTCTTTAAAACAAAAACATGATTGAGGTTATCAAAAAAGGAGGAGAAAAAGAAAAATTTAATTTAAACAAGATAAAAAAATCTTTAATTTTAGCAGTGGAAGCTAGTAATCTTTCACAAGAAAAGAAAAACGAAATAGTCGAAAAGATAACAAAAAACGTTTTAGATTTTGCAAAAAGAAAAAAAGAAGTATTTACAGCTGAAATTGAAGCAAAGATTCTTTTGGAACTAGAAGAAGCTTGTCCCGAAGCAGCAAAAATTTGGCGAGAACATAGAATTCAAAAGAAAAAATGAAAAAAGAAAAAATTTTAATCAGAGAGATACCAAAAGTAGAAAGACCGAGAGAAAAATTAATAGAGAAGGGACCTGAAAATCTAAAAGATGAAGAACTTTTGGCAATTTTATTGAGAACTGGAACAAAAGAAAAATCTGCCTTAGATTTGGCAAAACAAATTTTAAGAAAATTTTCAAAAAAGAAATTTCAAAAATTGAAATATCAAGATTTAATTAAAATCAAGGGAATTGATAAAGCAAAAGCCTGTACAATTTTGGCAGCAATTGAGTTCACAAAAAGAATCCTCAAATTAGGAGAAGAAACATTACCAAAAATTGAATCTGTGAAAGATGTAGTCGCTCAGTTTTCTTATTTAAGAGAAAAACAAAGAGAACATTTGGGAGCTTTATACTTAAATGCCAGAAATGAGGTTATTTTCAAAAAACATTTGTTTGTAGGAACTTTAGATGCTAATATTTGTCATCCAAGAGAAATTTTTAAACATGCATTAGAGAAAAATGCAGCCTCAGTAATTTTAGTTCACAATCATCCTTCTGGAGATCCAACCCCATCAAGAGCCGATTTGGAAATTACAAAAAGAATTCAGGAAGCGGGAAAAATAATGGGAATTGACCTTTTAGACCACATCATCATTTCCAAAAACAAAATTTTTAGCTTCAAAGAGAAAAAACTAATTTAAACACCTGTCAGAGGTCTGACCTCTGACCAGTTTTTGCACTTTTTAGAGTGTTGACAAAAATATTTTTTTCTTATAAATATAGCATTATGCCAAAGAAATTAACTCAAAAAACTTACGAAAAATTAAAAAAGGAATTGGAGTACTTAGAAACAGAGGGGAGAAAAGAAATTGCAGAAAGGCTGCGTCACACTTCTTCCTTTGGAGATCTTTCTGAAAATTTTGCCTATCAACAAGCAAGAGAAGATCAGGCTCTTTTGGAGCGCAGGATTGCTGAATTAAAATCAATTTTAAATGGGGCAATTATTATTGAAGAAAACAAAACAAGAAATGTTGTAGAAGTTGGAGCTAAAGTAACTTTATTGCTTGATGGACAAGAAAATCAATTTCAAATTGTTGAACCAGAAGAGGCAAATCCATTTGAGGGAAAAATTTCTTTAGAATCTCCTCTGGGTAGGGCTCTTTTGGGGAAAAAAGCGGGTGAAGAAGTTTTGGCAGACACTCCAAAAGGAAAAATTAAATGTAAAATTTTAAAAATTGAATAAATTTTTACCTTTGCGTGTTTTATACTAAACATAAATTTGCTATTTTAATCTTAATTTTAGTTCTTTTTGGTTTATTTTTTTCTTATTCGAATTTAGATATTTACTGGCTAGACGATGAAAAAATAGTGGGGAAAGACTTTTTGCCATCAATTGAAAAATCCAAAAAAGTGATCATAAAAACATCACCAGCGCCAGTTAATAAAGTCATAGAAATCATCAAATAAAATTTATGACAATTTACCATGTTTGAATTTGAAAAAATTATAGCTGGGATTTTGCAGGGGGTGTTTGAGTGGTTGCCAATTTCAAGCGAGGGAATAGTATCTTTGTTTTCGAATTTTTTTATTAAAAAAGTCAATCCTGTTGATCTCTCTCTTGTTTTGCATTTTGGCACTCTTTTTGCGGTTTTAGTTTATTTTTTTAAGGATTGGATAAAAGTTTTACTTTACAAAGATCGCTTTTTGTTTTGGTTTTTGGCAACCTCAACTTTTGTTTCTTTGGTTGTTGGTTTTCCTGTTTATAAATTAATCAATAACTTTGTAATAGGGAATTTTCTTTTGTTAATAACCGGGATTGGTTTACTTTTTACTTCTTTTTTTCAGCGCAAAAAATTAAAAGTAAAGATTGAAGGGAAAAGGTTGGCAATTTTAACTGGAGTATTGCAGGGTTTTTCAGTAATTCCTGGTTTATCAAGATCAGGAGCTACTATTTTTGGTTTGTCTTTTGGAAAATTTTCACCTCCTGAAATTTTAAAAATTTCTTATATGATGTCGGTTCCAGTTGTTTTTGCCTCCTCAGTTTATCTTTATCTTAAAGACCCGACCCTATTTTCTTTTTCCTTTGAACCCTTAATTTTCTCTTTTTTGACTGGAATTTTAACTTTGCACTTTTTAATCAAAATTTCTCAAAAACTAAACTTTTCTAAATTTACTTTAATTTTTGGATTGCTTTGCATTTTTGGTGGCCTTTTTGGATTTTTTGTGAGATGAATTGATTTTTAGAGAAAAGTGAAGTAAAATTAGCTAAAGATTTAAATTTTTAAATTATGGCAGAAAACGAAAGATTAAAATATATAGGGGTAAAAGAGTTGGGGAATTTGGCAAAGGAAGATTTTTGTCCAAGGTGTTTTTGGTATGAAAAACACTTTGGTCCTTTTCCAAGTTTTTTTCCTGGTGTTTTTAATGTGATTGATCGAAATTTAAAAAATAGTGTTTGGTTGAGGTGGAAAAAAGAAAGGAAGTTGCCTGAATGGTTAAAAATTGAAAATGTAGAGAGGGTTTTGACAGCAGATAGTGTGGGAGTAGTAGAAAAAAGACATGGACAAAAATATTTAGTAGCTTTGCACAAAAAAACCGGATTGGTTTTAAGGGGAGCTCCAGATTTAATATTAAAACTTAAAGACAACACCCTTCACATTATAGATTTTAAGACCTCACAATTTAAAGAGGAGGACCAATTTTTTCCAATGTATGAAGTTCAATTGAATGGTTATGCTTTGTTGGCAACAAAGATGAAAGTTTCAAAACTTTCTTTAGTTTATTTTAATCCCACAAACGAAATTCCAAATGAAATTTTTACAGAAAGCAATTTTATGTTAAGTTTTGGTCCAAAAATGGTTTCAGTTGAGATAAAAACTGGATTAGTTACAGATTTGTTAGTTAAGGCAAAAGAAATTTTAGATTTAAAAGAGCCTCCCCCTGCAAGAGAAAACTGCAAAGGCACTTGTTATTATATAGAAAAAATCCTCGGAAGCATTTAGAAAATGAATTTTTTAACTCAAAGTTTAATTCAAGAATCAGTTTTAACACTCTTGATTTTAGCTTGGACCTTACCTTGGAAAGGAGTGGCTCTTTGGAAAGCAGCCAAAAACAATCACAAAGGATGGTTTGTAGCATTGTTTTTGTTGAATACTTTAGCAATACTGGAAATTCTCTACATTTTCATTTTTAGCAAAAAGAAATCGATAAATGCTTAAAATAAATTTTTTTAAAGAGTTTTTTAATTAAATCTAAAAAATTATGGAAAAAATTGGTTTAATTACCGACGAGGCTGCAGATTTATTACAAAATATCATAGAAAAATACGACATTGGCGTCGTTCCTGTTAAATTAATTTGGCCAGAAATAGAAAATTTGCCGGGCGAAAATACTTTTCAAAAAATGAGAGAATTAGAAAAAAGAGGAATTAGAAGCTTTGGTAAAACATCTCAGCCATCACCAAAGGATTTCCTCGACAAATACAAGGAAAAATTAATGAAATATGAAAAAATTATTTGTATTACCTTGACCTCGAAACATTCTGGCACCTTTAACTCTGCGGTTATGGCAAAAAATTTTCTTCATCCACACGAACAAGAAAGAATTTTTGTTGTTGACTCTTTACAAGCTAGTGCTGGTCAAGGAATTTTAGTGTTGAAAGCCATTGATTTAATTGAAAAAAGGAAATCAGCTGAAGAAATTGTTGAAGAATTAGAAAGCCTTAAGCTAAAGATTAAAAGCTTCGTAATACTTGAAGATCCTAAATGGTTAGAGAAGAGCGGAAGAATTTCTTCTGTGGTTGCTAATTTATTAAGAGTTCTCGGACAAAAAGGAATAAGACCATTTTTAACTTTCAAAAATGGAAAATTGGTTCCAGGAGGAATAAAAGTAAAAGCTAAAGATAAAGTTTTGGCGTTTTTCAATCAATTTAGTAAAGACAATCAAAAAATCAGAAATAAAAACATCAAAGCAGTGATAACCCATGGCGATGATTTTTCTTCAGCTAAAAGATTGAAGGAGATGATTGAGAATGAGTTTCAGAATGCAAAAGTGGAATTTATTAATATTATAAACAATGTGGTAGGTGCATTA
>CAZGXQ010000044.1:0-22536 GCA_964530195.1 uncultured Candidatus Saccharibacteria bacterium
TCTAAAATTTCTTCGACCTCTTCGCAAATTATTTTTGGAACCCCATCCTTTTCATCAACCCTTCCTTCAACTAAAATGATTTTATTTTCCTGGAATGCCTCTGGATTTTTTATTAAAACTGAAGGAAAAACAACAACCTCTATTGAACTTTTTTCATCCTCTAATTTGGTAAAAAACATTGGTTTTCCATCACGGGTGATAACTTTTTTGATCGCAGAAATCACGCCCCCAACTTTGATGATTTTGCCTCTTAAATCTAATTTTTCGTAGATTTTTGAAATTGGAATTGCCTTTTTTTGCAAAACCTCTTTAAATTCAGAAATCGGATGTGAATTAATATAAAGTCCTAAAAGTTCTTTTTCCCAAATTGCTTTTTGTTTTTGGGTAGCAGGTGTTGTGGGTTTCAATCTAATTTGGGGTTGAAAACTCATCATATCGAAAAGTCCTTTTTGTCCTAAAGCTTTTCTTGCCTGATTTTCTTTATTCCACTCCAAAAGAGTTTCCAAATTTGAGAGTAAAGTATTTCTTTCTTCAAACCTATCAAAAACACCAGCTTTAATTAAACTTTCTAAACTTTTTTTGTTTAATTCTTTAGATGGAATTCTATTCAAAAAGTCATCAATTGATTTAAAGGGACCCCCTCTTTTTCTTTCTTCCAAAATTGCTTCTACAGTGTTTTCGCCAACATTTTTTATTGCTAGAAGTCCAAAACGAATCTGCTTTTTATCTGGGACCACGCTAAAATTTCTATAACTTTCGTTAATGTCAGGTCCCAAAACCTCAATTCCCATTTTTTTGCACTCTTCAATTAAAAATCCAATTCTTTCAACATCATTTTGTTCTGCAGTAAGCAAAGAAGCCATAAATTCTAAAGGAAAGTGAGCTTTCAAAAAAGCAGTTTGATAAGCAATAATTGCATAAGCTGCAGCATGTGATCTATTGAATGAATATCTTGCAAAAGGTTCAAACCAATTCCAAATTCTAATAGCTACTTGATCTGGAATTTGATTTCTTTTACAACCCTCAATAAATTTTTCTCTTTGAGAATCGAGTAATTCCTTGATTTTTTTACCAATTGCCTTTCTTAGAACATCTGCTTCTCCTAAAGTAAAACCTGCCAGGTGCTGAGCAATTTGCATTACTTGTTCTTGGTAAATTAAAACTCCGTAAGTTGATTCTAAAATCGGTTTTAGTTTTGGATGCAAGTATTCAATTTTCTTTTTTCCTCTTTTTCCAGCAATATAATCTGAAATGAACTGCATTGGACCTGGTCTATAAAGAGCTAGAATTGCAATTATATCTTCAAGATTGTTCGGTTTTAACTCCCTTAAACATTTTCTCATTCCCTCAGATTCTAATTGGAAAACACCAACTGAGTTTCCTCTAGTCAAAAGTTGAAAAGTTTTTTTATCATCTAGTGGAATATTTTCAATATCAATTTGTTTTTTGTGAATTGCGTAAATTTTTCCAAGAGTATCTTCAATGATTGTTAAATTTTTTAGTCCTAAAAAGTCCATTTTCAAAAGTCCCAAATCTTCAATTGAATGCATTTCGTATTGAGTAACAATGGCTTCCTCATCCTGAGTTGGGTGCTGCAAAGGAACTATTTCATCTAAAGGATCTTTTGAAATTACTACTCCACAGGCATGGGTTGAGGCGTGTCTTGCGCATCCCTCTAGTTTTAGTGCCAAATCAATAAGCTTTCTCGCTTTCTCGTCGGTTTCATAAAATTGGCGAAATTCCATTACTTTTGCCAAGGCTTCATTTAGGGTTAAACCCTGGGGAATTGTTTTTGCAATTTTATCACAGTAAGAATAAGGATAACCCAAAACCCTTCCCACATCTCTCACCACAGCTCTTGCTGCCATTGTTCCAAAGGTAATAATTTGAGCTACTCTATTTCTTCCATATTTTTGAGCAACATATTCTATGACTTCATCTCTTCTCCTGTCAGTAAAGTCTAGGTCAATGTCTGGAAGAGAAATACGTTCTGGATTAAGAAATCTTTCAAATAATAAATTGTATTTTAGGGGATCAATATTTGTAATTCCAAGGCAATAAGCTACTAAAGACCCCCCAACACTTCCTCTTCCCGGACCAACAACGATTCTATTTTCTCTTGCCCATCTCACCACATCTTGAACAATTAAAAAATAAGAACTAAATCCAGTTTTTTCAATCACTTCTAGCTCATAATTTAACCTTTGAATTACCTCATTTTTTGGTTTTTCCCCATATTTCTTCCTTAATCCCTCAAAACAGAGTTTTTTCAGATATTCGTTTGGTGAGGTATCGTCTGGAGTTTGAAAAGTTGGTAACTTTACTTTTCCTAACTCAAATTCAAAATTGCAAAGCGAAACTATTTTTTCTGTATTTTCAATTGCCTCAGGGATATTTTTGAAATTTTTTATCATTTCTTCAGGTTTTCTCAGAGAAAAATCATCTGCTCTCATTGTTAATCTTTCAGGATCGTTTGGATCAGCACCAGTATTAATGAGCATTAAAATGTCTTGAGATTCTGCATCTTCGGGTCTTAAATAATGGGCATCGTTCGTAGCAACCAATGAAATTCCATATTTTTTTCCAATTTTTATTAAAGCTTCATTAACTATTTTTTGTTCTTTTATGTTTGGGTGATATTGTAATTCTAAATAAAAATTTTCTTTTCCAAAAATTTCCAAATACTTTAGAGCTGTTTTTTCAGCTTCCTCAAATTTCTTTTCCAAAATTAACCTTGGAATTTTCCCCTGAATACAAGCTGTTAGACAAATCAACCCTTCAGAGTGTTGAGCCAATAGATCTTCGTCGATTCTGGGTTTGTAATAGAAACCTTCAAGGTAAGATTTTGTAATTAGTTTTACTAAATTTTTGTAACCTTGAAGATTTTTTACTAACAAAACTAAGTGATATCGTTTATCATCAATTCCAACCCTCTTTTGATGCATTTTTTCAAACGCCAAATAAAGCTCAGCTCCAATAATTGGTTTAATCTTTCTTTCTTTTGCTTTTTTATAAAACTCTACCGCTCCATAAATTGCACCGTGATCAGTTAAAGCTATTGCGTCCATTCCTAAAATTTGACAATAATCCAAAAGATCATCAATTTTTGGCAATCCATCTAAAAGAGAATAGTGGGAATGGACATGTAAGTGATAGAATTTCATAAAAGTTATTTTATTTTAACTCTTTTAAACTCTAGAATCAATCTTGATTTTTTGGTATTCTTTGATAAAATATAACATAAATTTCATGGCTGTTCCAAAAAAAAGAACATCAAAATCAAGACAGAGAAAAAGAAGAGCTCAAATTAAATTAGAAGTTCCAAATTTTGCAAAATGCCCAAATTGTGGTCAAGAGAAATTACCTCATGTAGTTTGTCCTGCTTGTGGGTTTTATAAAAATAAAACGGTAATTGAGGTTTCGAAGAAAGACAAAGAAAAGAAAAAAAAGAAGGGAGAGGAAAAGATAAAAAAAGAATAAATCAAATTTATGTCAGCTAGACACTTGGCAAGATGTATTGCAATGCAGACTCTTTATGAGTGGGATTTTTTTGATAAAAAAAAGAATTTAAATGAAATTGCTGAAAGAAATATCAAAGAGTTTGGTCCAGATTTGAGAGAAAAAAAATTTGTTTTTGAATTGATAAACGGGGTAAAAGAACATTTATCGGAAATTGATGAGGTAATAAAAAGCGCAGCCCCCTCTTGGCCATTAGAACAAATTGGGATGGTGGAAAGAAATATTTTAAGATTAGGGCTTTATGAATTGTTGTTTGGGGACAAAAAAGCTGTTCCACCAAAGGTTGCGATTGATGAAGCGATTGAGTTAGCCAAAGCTTTTGGAGGAGAAAGTTCTGGAAAATTTGTTAATGGGGTTTTGGGGGCAGTTTATAGAGAAATGCAAAATGAAAAACTTTGATCTTCTTGAAAAAAAATTAAATATAAATTTTAAAGATAAAGACCTCTTAATTACTGCATTTTGTCATCGCTCTTTTTTAAATGAAAATCCAGATTTTCCTTTATCTCATAACGAAAGATTGGAATTTTTAGGTGATGCAGTTTTAGAATTAGTGGTAACTGAGTATCTTTACAAAAACTATCCTCAAAAAAATGAAGGAGAGCTCACTAATTGGAGAGCTGCATTAGTGAATGCAAGAATGCTTTCTGAAATTGCAAAAGATTTAGGTTTTAATGACTTTTTGCTTTTATCTCGTGGAGAAGAAAAAGAAACGGGCAAGGGAAGGATGTATATTTTAGCTAACACATTTGAAGCTTTTATTGGGGCTCTTTACCTTGACCAAGGTTATAAAATTTGCAAAGATTTTATCGAAAGATATTTAATTGTAAAATTGCCAGAGATAATTGAAAAAGGACTTTTCAAAGATGCAAAAAGTAGATTTCAAGAAGAGGCACAAGAAAGAGTTGGAATTACTCCAACATATAAAGTATTAGAAGAATTCGGGCCAGATCACGCAAAACACTTTATAGTAGGAGTCTTTCTTAAAGATGAGTTGGTAGCAAAGGGAGAAGGTTCCTCAAAACAAGAAGCAGAATTGGAGGCAGCAAAAAAGGCATTAGAAATTAAAGGTTGGTAAAATTAGCTAAAACCTAAAGGCTAATCTCTAATACCTAAAAAGCTAAAACTATGTTGGCAATTAGGTTTTTTAGAACCGGAAGAAAAAATCAACCATCTTTTAAAATAGTTGTCACAGATAAAAAAAACCCTCCTCGTGGAGGAAGATTTGTTGAAGAAGTAGGGTTTTGGAATCCTTTAACTAAAGAAAAAGTACTAAAATCAGAAAGAATTAAATATTGGCTGTCAGTGGGAGCAAAACCCTCAGAAAGCGTTTATAATTTATTGGTTGAAGAAAAAATCATTCAAGGAGAAAAAATAAAAAAGCACAAAGAGAAAAAAGTTTTGCAAAAGTCTTGACAATAAAATTTTAATTTGCTAAAATAGTAAACAGCACCAAATGGTCCCTAGAAAAGGAAGAAATTCAAGAATTTAAAGAACTTCCAGAATCTGGGGAAAAAGGTCGAATTACTTGAAAAAAATAGATTAAAAAGAACAAAAAATGGCTGAAAAAACTCCGGCTTATCAAGCCTTCCTAGAATATGTGATCAAATCTTTAGTAGATCATCCAGATGATGTAAGAATTGAAAGAAAGATAGATGAGATGGGAGTGTTGCTTTCTGTGAGAATAAATCAAGAAGATATGGGACAGGTGATTGGAAAGGGAGGAGCGACAATTAAGGCTATCAGAAATTTAGTTAAGATAATTGGAATGAAAAATAGAGCAAGAGTGAATTTGAAGTTAGAAGAGCCAGTAAAGAAAGAAGGTTCTGGAGTTGAGGATTTAAAGATCTAACTTGGAAGGCTTTCATACTAGAAAAAACGGTGCTATCATTAAAAGGTAGCGCCGTTTTATTTTATGATTTTTGATATTTTAACAATCTTTCCAAAACTTTTTGATTGCTTTTTGAATGAATCATTCATAAAAAAAGCCCAAGAAAAGGGGTTAATTAAAATTCGGGTTCATAACTTAAGAGATTTTACTTTCGATAAACACAAAAATGTGGACGACAGACCTTATGGAGGAGGATTGGGAATGGTTTTGAAAATTGAGCCAATTTATCGAGCAATAAAAGAAATTAAATCAAAAGTTAAAACAAAAAAATCAAAGATAATTTTGTTTACTCCAAGGGGAAAGCAATTTACTCAAAAGATGGCATATCAATTATCAAAAATGAAGCACTTAATTTTAATTTGTGGGCGCTACGAAGGAGTAGATGAGAGAGTGGCAAAATATATTGCAGATTTGAAAATTTCGATCGGTCCTTATGATTTAATGGGTGGGGAAGTACCAGCAATGGTACTTATTGAAACAATTTCAAGGTTAATTCCTGGAGTTTTGGGGAAACCTCAGTTTTTAAAAGAAAGATTACTGAAAGGAGGTAAATTTGTTGAATACCCCCAATATACCCGACCTGCAGTCTTTTCACCCAAAAAAGGAATAGAATGGAAGGTTCCAAAGGTTTTGCTTTCTGGAAATCATCAAAAAATTAAAGAGTGGAGGGAAAAACATAAAATAGTTATTGAATAAAAACCTCTTTTTTTGTAAAATAATTTCAAGATCTTTGGGTAGGTGGCGGAGTAGACAAACGCACCAGTCTGTAAAACTGGTGGCCGATTGGCCTTCGCAGGTGCAAATCCTGCCCTACCCACAAAATCAAAGCTCTTTAAAAGGAGGTGAAAAAAATGAGAGTAGTGATGGATTTTGATGGAACTTTAGCTGGAGGTTTTTCAATAGAAAGAAAAGCTTTTTTAAAGATAGTCTTTCCTTTTGCGAGAACCAAGATAGGAAAAAAAATTTATCTTTCAAGGAAACCAAATATAATTGGGTTAAAGCTTCTAAATGAGTTACAAGAGAAAAACGCTGAAATTATCATCCTTTCTGGATTTTGGATTCCAGAATTGATTGAAAAGTGGCTAAAAGATCGTGGAATAATTTGTGAAAAAATCATCGCAAATACTCAACGTGAACCAGCTATTCCTTTTAAGTTAAGATGGCTAGCAAAACTAAATCCAGATATTGTGATTGATAACAATTTAAAAGTTATCAAAGATTGGAATTTGTTTTGTGAAGGGAAGATAGAAAAAATTGGAAACATTTTTGTATGGCAAAGAAAAGAACTTTGGATCGGAAAAGTAAAAATGAGAGTTTTAAATACTCCTGTGCTTTTTTCTTTTGCTCCTCTCTTGTATCGCTCTTATTTTCTCTTAATGGAAACTGAAGACGAATTTTGGCCTCAAATAAGTACTGAAAGAGATCCTCAATTTTTTTTGTTTTTGGCTCCCTTCGGTGTGTTAAGTTTTGATGTGCAAGAAAAGAGCGCCCTATTTTTAATTGATCCAACGAAAAATCCTTTTGAGGTTGGGAAAAAATTAATAAGAATTTTTGGTGGCCTCTAAGGGCCACTTTTTATTTGACTTTTTTGAATTTTTTTTCAAAAATAAATTAATTAGCCAGGGTAGTTCAGTGGCAGAACGTTCCCTTGGTAAGGGAAAGGTCATGGGTTCAATTCCCATCCCTGGCTCAAAAACATGGCAAAAAAGAAAAAACCATTCGTAAAACTTCAATGTTCAGTTTGCCAAAGGATAAATTATTACACCAAAAAGTCCAAAAAAGTGACAAAGAAATTAGAATTGAAAAAATATTGCAAGTGGTGCAAAAAACACACTTTACATAAAGAAACAAAATAGGTTGATTTTCAAATTTTTCCTTGTAAAATTGAAGAAAAGGGGGTATAAGCTCAATTGGCAAACTGAGGGACTCCAAATCCCTTATTCCAGGTTCGAATCCTGGTACCCCCGCTCAAAATAAAATGAATTTTTCAAAATCAAAGTTTTTTTTGGGATTCATTTTAGCTTTTGTTTCTTTTAAAACATTTCTAGGAGCACTTTTTGGTTATCTCTTTACAAAATCTCTAGCTGGGAAAAAACCTGGGGAAAGGGGAAAAATAAGATCTTTAATAATTGAGTTTAAAAATTGGAAAATTCATCTTCATCATTGGTTTTTAGGAGCTTGCATTTTAGCTTTAAATTTCTATTTTCAAATTTTTCAATTTAATTCTTTAACCTTTGGATTTTTGAGTGGAGTAATTTTTCAAGGATTAACCTATCCTGATTGGTATAAAATTGTCACAAGAAAAACAAATCATGGATTTAATAGAAACCTTAATTGAGGAAGGTTGGTTGAAAACACCAAAAATCATCGAGGCTTTTAAAAGAATAAATAGAGCAGACTTTTTGCCAGAAGGAATGAAAAATTTAGCTCACCTAAACGAAGCTCTACCAATTGGTTTTGGGCAAACAATTTCTCAACCCTTGGTCGTAGCTTTTATGTTAGAACTTTTAGATCCTCAGCCAGGTGATAAAATTTTAGATATTGGGTCAGGTTCAGGCTGGACAACAGCGCTTTTAGCTGAAATTGTGGGAGAAAAAGGGAAGGTAATTGCTATTGAAGTTATTCCCGAGTTAAAAGAATTTGGAGAAAAAAATGTAGCTAAATATAATTTTGTTGAAAAAGGAATAGCCCAATTTATTTGTAGTGATGGTTCTAAGGGTTGGGAAAAAGAGGCACCATTTGACAAAATTTTAGTTTCAGCTTCTGCAAAGTTTTGTTATCCTGCCTGGAAAGAACAATTAAAAGTTGGAGGGAAAATTGTAACTCCAATTGGAACATCAATTTGGCTTTTCAAAAAAAAATCAGAAAAAGATTTTGAAGAAATTGAATATCCAGGTTTTGTATTTGTTCCACTTGTTACAAAATAAAATGATGAGAAAAAAATTTTTCATTTTTTCATTTTTTTTAGTGACGATTTTATTTTTTGCTGTATTTTTCTGGCAAGGAATTTATTTGCCAAAAGATAAAAATAGCCAAGAATACTTGACTTTTACAATAAGGAGAGGGGAAGGGGTAAAGACTATAGCTCAAAATTTAGAAAAAGAAAAATTGATAAAATGGAGCTGGTTTTTTGTAATTTACAATTTTTTAACTTGTAATACCCCAAGACTTCAAGCAGGTACTTATCTTTTATCTCCTTCAATGAATATTCCAGAAATTGTTGAAAAGTTTATAAAGGGGGAAGTTATAAAAGAAAAAATTACAATTTTGGAGGGCTGGAGCATAAAAGACATCGCTGAGTATCTTGAGGAAAAAGGTATTTTGAAAAAAGAGGATTTTGAAAAATCAATAAAAAAAGATTTTTCTAACGAATTTGAATTTTTAAAAGAGAAACCAAAAGATGCCTCTCTCGAAGGTTATCTTTTTCCGGATACTTATGAAGTGAAATTGGGGGAAAGCGCAGAGGAAATAATTAGAAAAATGTTGAAAAATTTTGATCGAAAAATCACTCCAGATTTAAGAGAAGAAATAAAAAAACAAAATAAGACAATTTTTGAAATTTTAATTTTAGCATCTTTATTAGAAAAAGAAGTTAAAACAAAAGAAGATAAAGAATTAGTGGCAGGAATTTTATGGAAAAGGTTAGAAAACAAAATGCCCCTCCAGGTTGATGCAACAATAACTTATATTACTGGAAAAAAAACCACAAAAATCTCAATAGAGGAAACTCAAATTGACCATCCATACAACACTTACAAATATTTAGGACTTCCCCCAGGCCCAATTTGTAATCCAGGACTTGAAAGTATTTTGGCAGCATTGTATCCTAAAAAAAGTGAGTACTGGTACTATTTATCAGCTCCGGACGGAAAAACGATTTTTAGCAAAACCTTACAAGAACACAATATTGCTAAAGCAAAATACTTGGAGTAAAACAATTTAAAGATGTATCATTTAAATTTAAAAAGTTTTTTTTCAAAAAATCTTAAAGAAAAAAGTTTTAATTTTAATTTTTCTCATAATTTTTGGAGGAATTTCTGGATTTTGCTTTTTGAAAAAAAGAGCTCAAAAGTTTCCATCTTATGTTGAAACCTATCGTTTAGTTCCCGAAAAAATTTCTCAATCTGCAATTATTAAAATTACTCTTCCCCCAGGTTTCGATAAAACTTTTGCTAAAAATCACATTAAATTTGAACCAGAAATAAAAGGGAAGTGGATAGAAAAAGAAAAATTTTTAGAGAATGCTATTTATTTTAAACCCGAAGAAAAATTAAAACTGAATCACTATTACCTCGTGAAATTAACTACTCCTGATGGCGGAGAAATAAAAGCTGATTTTTTAGCAGTGGAAGATCCAGAAATTGTTGCTATTTTTCCTCATGAAAATTCCGAATCTCCAGAAGATACAGAAATTACAATTGTTTTTAACAGACCAATGGTACCTTTAACAACTTTAGGGTATCTGGAGGCAAAAAATCTACCTGTTGAGATTACTCCCAAAACTGAAGGTCGGTTTAAGTGGATTTCAACAAATGTTTTGCAATTTATTCCAAAGGAAAGATTAATTCGTTCTTCAAATTACAAAGTCAAAATAAATCCTGGTTTTGTATCAATGGACGGATTAGCAGTAAACGAAAAGGAAATTGAATTCCAAACAAGAAAATTAAGATATCTCGGAGCCACAGAAGGAGAAATTCTTTACAATCAACCAATTTCAATTTACTTTAATCAGCCAGTGGATTTAGAAAAAACAAAAAATGAAATTGTTTTAATCAATAACGAAACGGGGGAACAAATTCCTTTTATTGCCGAGTACAAAATTAAATCCAAAGAAGAAAGCGTTGAAAGAGAAATTTTTGGTTTTAGTTTTTTTAAAACTTTTTTAGCCAAAGTTTCATCGGTTTTTGGATTAAAAACAAATTCTAAAATATTCTCTTTAAAAGATGAAAGTGATTATTCAATAATTCAAATTTACCCAAAAGAAGATCGTTTTGGAAGAGAAAAACTGTGGGATTTTGAAAATAGCTATACACTAAAAATCGAAAAAGCATATCCACTAGAGGGAGATATTATTTTGGAAGAACCAAAAACAATTAATTTTAATGTCACAGGAATTATTAAGAGTATTTGGGCAGAATCAGAAAGAACAGATTATGCGAGTCCTCAATTTTTCGATCATCAAGGGAAACTTTGGATAAGTTTTTATGAAGAAATTGATTTAGATAAAAGTAAAATCTCAGCTCCAAAATTAAAAGAAATCGGATATGGAGAAAAATGCAAACAAGAAAATGAAAATGTTTCTGAAAGTGGTATTTGCGAAAAAGTAAAAGATAAAAAAAGTATTTATTTAAAATTTCAAAGTGAAAAAATTGGCTTTGAAGAAAAATTGGAAGTCAATTTCGAAAAAATAGTAAATACTCATGGATTAACATTAAATAAAGAACCAATAAAAAAAGAGATTATTTCTTATCCTCAATTTAAAATTATTAAAACTTTTCCCAAAAACAACGACAAAAACGCAAGTTTAGAAAAACTTGTAATTTGTAGCAATACTCCAATTTTAGTACCCCCAGAGGAAGACCTGGAAAAATACTTTAATTCGAATTTAGATTACGAATTTAACTATTGGGGAAGGTCTTGGAAAGTTGAAAGAATAAGTGATTTTGAAACAGAAACTTGCGACATTGGACAATTTCGCACTACTTTGAATTATAAATTGATCCCAAATAGTGATTATATTTTGAGTTTAAATTTAGAAGATGTTTTCGGTCAAACGCAAACGCTTTCAATAAAATTTAAAACCGGAGAAATGCCAGAATATGCACTCAATTTCTATCATTTGCAGAGAGAATATAATGTTACAACTCCAGAAAAAACAAAGTTGACTTTTGCGACAGAAAATATGGAATACGTGTTAGTAGATATTTGCAAATTAGAAGCTAAGGATTTTCTGTTTTATCTTTTAAATCCACCCAAATGGTATAAAGGGCCGGAGGTAATCACCAATTGCAGAGAAAGAATTAAGGATAAAATTGAATTGCCTAAAAAATATTGGGTTAAAAATTATTTTCAGTTAGATATTAAAAATTATTTTAAAAATCCTCTTGGGAATTATATTATTACTTTTTATCACCCAGATTACAAGGGGAGAATTTGGGAGAGAGAAGGAGAAATTTTAAAGCAAGTTTACGAAAGAAGTTATTTGAATGTCACAAATTTAGCGGTAGCTGAAAAAAGAATTTCTCCTGGAACGGAAGTTACCTGGTATTACGAAGATTCTTTAGAACCAGTAAGTCCAGAGAAATTAAAAGAACTTAAAAATCTTTACTGGATAATTGACTTAAGAAATTTTGAAGGAGTTTCTGAAGCTAAAATAGAGTTATATAAACAAGAGAATAAAAGCTTAATTCTTCTTAATTCCATTTATACTGATCAAAACGGTCTAGCATTTTCTAATCCCATTCCAAACCTGGAGGGAATAATAATTACCAAAGGGGAAGATAGCACTTTTTTAACTTATCAAAGTAGATTTGAATGGAACCCCTTGGCTTATTCTGCACGCAAAATTTATATTTATACAGACAAACCAATTTATCGACCGGGACAAGAAGTTTTTATAAAAGGAATTCACCGCATAGGTTATGATGGAAATTATGAAATTGTCAGAGAAAAACCAGTTAATTTAAGTGTTTTTAATTCAAAAGGAGATGAAATTTTGAACCAAGATTTAGAAATTAATGAATTTGGAACCTTTCACACAAAATTGATTTTGTCAGAAGATGCTCCATTGGGTACTTATAGGATTTGTGTAGAAGATTATTCTTGTAGTTATTTTGAGGTTCTAGAGTATGTCCCAGCTCCATTTCAAGTTAAGTTAAAAACCGATAAAGAAGAGTATGTTTCAAAAGACACTCTTAATTTAGAAGTAGAGGCAAGATATTATTTTGGTGTACCTCTAGAGAGTGGTGAGGTAGAATATACAATTAGTTCTCAAAATTATTATTTTGATAGATATCGAGATGGCTATTTTGATTTCGACAGTGAATGGTACTATGAACCTCCATATTATTTTGGTGAAAAATTTATTTTGAGGGGCAAAACGAATCTTTCTTCAGAGGGTAAAGCCAAGATTTCTCATGTTTTAGATTTTGAAAAGCTTTTCAAAGAAGACGAAAGAAAAAGCAAAATTATTGTTATTGATGTGACAGTTAAAAATAGTTTAGGGCAAAGCGTTTCTGCTCAAAAATCGTTTATTGTTCATGCAGGTGAATTTTATTTGGGTTTAAGAGCTGACTCTCCTTTTTATGGAAAAAATGAAAAAATTAATCTAAAAGTAAAATCAGTTGATACTCAGGGAAAAGAAACAAGAGTTAGAGATATCAAATTCAGCCTTTATAAAGTTGATTGGATTTATTCAAAAAGACAAGAAGCTGGAGGAAATTATTCTTATAAATGGGAGAAAAAAAGAGAGTTAATAAAAAGTTTTAATTTTGATACAGACGAAAGGGGAAATTATAATTTGGAACTTAAAATTGACAAAGAAGGAGAATATGAAGCAGAAATTAGTGCAAGGGATGCAAAGGGAAATTTAGTTTTTAGTAGTTACGATCTTTATATTTGGGGAGAAGGAAGAGTTTCAATTAGACCTACAACAGACACTCAATTAGAAATTGAAGCTGAAAAAACTGATTTAAAAATTGGAGAGGAGGGAAAAATTATTATTAAGTCTCCTTATCAAAAAGCAAAAGCTTTAATTTCAATTGAGCGAGGGAAAATTTTTGAATATCAAATTAAAAACATTAATGGAAATCTTTTTCCTTTTTCATTTGAAGCAAAAAGTGAATATTTGCCAAATGTTTTTGTTTCGGTTTTGCTAATTTCTCAAAAACCAGATGTTAAATTTGGAAAAATTGAATTCCAAATAGATAGAAAGAAAAATGAACTCAACATTGAGGTTAAATCAAATAAGAAATTTTATTTACCCGGAGAGGAAGTAGTTTTAGAAATTTTAGTTAAAGATTGGACTGGAAAAGGAGTAGAAGCTGAGGTTTCGGTTGCTGTTGTTGATCTAAGTGTTTTAGCCTTAAAAGGAAATCCCAAGAAAAATCCATTGATATTTTTCTATGGAGGATTTCCTTTAACTGTTTCCACTGCTTCAAATATAAAAAATATTTTGATTGAACCAAAAATTATTACAAAAGGCGGGGGAGGAATGACTGAAGAAGCTTTAGCTTTAAGAAAAAGAGGAATTTTTAAAGAAACTGCCTTTTGGGAAGCGGTAGTAAGAACTAATAAAGATGGAAAAGCCGAAGTGAGGTTTACTTTGCCTGATAATCTTACAACCTGGCAAACTGAAACAGTTGGAGTAACAAAAGATACAAAATTGGGTGTAAATTATATTGAATTCTTAACAAAAAAAGAACTAATGGCAATTCCCTTCAAGCCAAGATTTGTTGTTCCAGGTGATGTGTTTTATGTTGGGGCTCAAATTTTTAATCAAACAAAAGAAACTCAAAAAGTGAAGGTTAAGCTTGAAACCCAAAGTTTAATTTTAGAAGAAAAAGAAAACGAAATTGAAATTAAAATTAAGCCAGAGAAATCAGAAACTGTTTATTTTAAAGTCAAAGCCCCACCTCAAATTAAAAAAGGAGAACATAAATTTTTGATTTCGGCTATTGCTGGAAATTTGCAAGATATAGTTGAGCAATCAATTAAAATTACTCCAAACAACACTTATGAAGCAACCGCCAGCTCAAATTACACAAATTCTCAACTGTTTAAAGAATATGTATTTTTGCCAGAAAATATTGAAAAAGATAGGGGAGAGCTAACAGTAAAAACTTCAGCTACCTTGGCGGTTTTTCTTTCTGATGCCTTAAATTATCTTTTAGAATTTCCCTATGGTTGTTCAGAACAAATTGCTTCAAGATTGAATGCAATCGCGATTATTAAAAGAGGATTAAAATTGCCAAACCTTGAAGAGAAATTTAAATTAGAAAAAATCAAATATCAAGGAAAAGAATATACAATAGATGAAGTTGTGGAAATAGGGTTAAACGAACTTTATAATAATCAACAGTGGGATGGAGGATTTTCTTTTTGGAGAACTGGTCCTTCAAACTTCCATTTAACATTGCATGTTCTAAATACTTTTCACAATCTCTCTTTAGCAGGTTATTTGGTAAATCAAAATTCAATTAAAAGAGCTATAGATTATGTTTACAAAGAAATTATATATCAAGACAAAAACGACATTATCTTAGCAGCTTACACGCTTTCTAACTTCGAAGATTTTGATCAAAAAAGTTTTCTGAAAAGAAAAATAATAGAGATTGTCAATGATGATTTATTCTTAAAAGATAAAATTAGCAATACCTCTTTACCGTACTTGGCAATATTATTAGAAAAAGGAAATTATGATAACCAATTAAAAAAGAAGGTTTTTGATGTGTTAGACAGTAGAATTAAAATTGATGGAAGAGGTGCGTTTTTGGGAATAGATAAACTTTTGAATTGGCAATATTTTGAAACTCCTATTAAAAATACTGCATTATACTTGAAAGCTCAAGTTGCAAGAAAATCTGAAAATAAAATTATAGAAAAAGTTTTAAGATGGATTCTAAATAATAGAAAAAAGGATGGCTCCTGGGGCTCGACCCAAAACACTCTTTCAGTTATTGATGCTTTAACTGACTACTTAGAATGGAAAGGAGAAACAAGATCAAATTTTACTTTAGAAATTTTAACTAATGAAAGGAGTGAAGGAAATTTTACCTTTAATTCAGAAACAATCTTTGAACAATTTAAAAAAGAAATCCCAATTCAAAATCTAAAATTTAACGAAACTAATCTTATTACATTCAAAAAAATAAATCATAACCGAGAAATTAACGCTTACTATTATGATCTTGTTTTAAAATATTATTTGCCTGCTGATCAAATTCCTCCAAAAGATGAGGGATTTACTATTCAAAGAGAGTTTTACAGATTAGATGATAAAAAGAATGAAAATCCAATAAGGAAAGCGAAGGTAGGAGAAGTTTTAAGAGCGCACATTCAAATTACGGTGCCGGAACCAAGAAACTTCGTGATGATAGAAGATTTTATTCCAGCCGGAATGGAAATTGTGAATTTAGATTTATCTACCGAACAAAAATCTCTGAGATTGCAAGAAAAAGAATTAACTTCAAGAGAATTAATTCCCGATTTTAAAGAAATTCACGATGATAGATTGTTTTTATATGTTGAGTATTTAGGACCTGGTGTTTATGAATTTGAATATTTTGTTAGACCATTAATTAAAGGAAAGTTTATTCATTTACCAGCACATATTTCAGAAATGTATTTTCCTGAAAATTTTGGTAGGACAGATGGAAGGTATTTTGAGATAGAGTAGTTTATTTTGTGACAAAAATTTTTATCTTCTCTTCCTTTCCGTTTCTAAGAGATTTTGCCTTGATTTCAAAATAACCTGGATTTTTTGGAACAAAAATATTCTCTTTTCCTTCCAAGATTTCTTCATTGATAAACCAAACAACAGGTTCTTTTGCTCTTAAAATTATTTTGGTGTCTTCTTCTAACAAAAAATTATCACCGTCATGAGGGTTTAAAATTAAGCCTTCTTCTTTTAAAGCATTTTGAATTTTATCAAAATCGTCGCCAGCTAACCCATATTCAATCGTCCCATCTTTATAAAATTCTCTCAAATAAGCAAAGTTAAAAGAGGTCTTTTTATTATATTTTGAATTCAACATTAATTCCATTATTTCAGACCATATTTTTCCCGCACCAATTTGTCCTGAAACATTGTCCATTGGCGTGGCATCATGATTTCCAACCCAAACTCCGACTAAAAAATCAGGAGTAAATCCTACTATCCAGCTGTCGCAAAAATCCCTTGAGGTTCCTGTTTTTAATGCATAATTTTCTTGGAATAAATTTAAATCACTTTTTAACCTAAATTGATCAATTCCTGTTTTTCTATCTTGGAGAATTTTGTTCACCAATTGAATATATTTTTGCTCAGAAATTTGTTTTTGAGATGAATTTTCGTTTTTAAAAAATTTTAAATTTTTTAAAACTCCATTATTTGGAAAAATTGTGTAATATTTAGCCAAATCTATTAAACTCATTTCTAATCCTCCCAAAGCAATTCCTAATTGATATTTTTCCCACTCTTGAATTGGTTTAAATCCCAAATCTTTTTCTAAAAAATTGTAAAAATTTTCTAACCCCACATATTCTAATACTTTTACTGCGGGAACATTCAAACTATTACTTAAAGCATAATGTAGGGTTACCTCCCCGCGATACTTATAATCAAAATTTTTTGGATAAAGAGGGAAACCTAAAGCTGTTAAATATTTATATTCTCTGTCTTCAACTAAAGTATAAGGTCTTAATCCTTTCTCAAACGCTTTAAGGTAGATAAATGGTTTAATTGTTGAACCAATTGGTCTTGGTTTTTGCAACATATTAATCTGATAACCTGATTCAAAAGATTTTGGGTTTGGGCTTCCAATTAAAGCCAATACTTCATTTTCTGGCAATTTAATCACAATCGCTGCCCCATTTTTTACTTGTTTTTGTCTAAGGATTTCAATGTTTCTTTTTAGGATTTCTCTGATTTTTTCATTAAGCTCTTCATCTAAAGTTAGTTGGATTTCTTTTTCCTGTTTTTCTTTTAAAAAAAATTGAATTTCAAAAGAGGAATCTGAAAATTGAAAATATTTTTTGAGGTTTTCTTTAATTTTTTCTAACGGAACAAATTCCACAGGATTTAATTGAAATTTTTTAGCTAAAAGTAAAGTCACTTCTTGATTTTTAATTTTTGCGGGATTTGTTTCTGTTGGACTATGAATTGTAGAAAGAAGTTGGAGGATTTGTCCATCATTTAATAATTCTGGTAGCACACCAAAATAGCATCTACTTGCTTCTCTAAGTCCTTGAATTTGATTTCCAAAATAAATAGAATTAACATACATTTTTAAAATCTCTTCTTTGTCGTGAAAAATTTCTAAACTTAGGGTATAAAAAGATTCAATAATTTTATTCCTGAAGTTTCTTTGAAATTCATTTCCTAATAAAATTTTTACTAATTGCTGAGAAATAGTGCTCGAACCCTTTCTGGAACCTATTCCAAATTTAGCTAAAATTGATTCTCCTATGCTTTTTGGATTAAACCCTAAATGATAGTAAAAGTACTTATCTTCTTTGGCCAACAAAAGCTTTTTAAACCTTTCTGGAACTTCTTCCAAAAATCTACAATAATATCCTCTAGAATTTGGCTTAATGAAAATCTCTTTTCCATAACGATCTTTGATTACCTGAGATTCTAAGCTAAAATATATTTTCATTAATTTCTGATCTAATCTATAAAGAAACAAAAAACTAATACTTACCAAAAATACAAATCCAAGAAAAAATGTTAATTTTTTTAAGCTCATTACCTTTCTTTAAATATTTTAACATTTGCCTTTGTTCTTTGAAAATTCTTTAAAATAATCTAAATTTTGGATTTTCTTCTATTTGGCAATTTATTCAGAGAAGAGTTATAATTATAATTAGAATCCATGAAAAAAGGGTTGATTTTAATTTTTGTTATTGTTATTTTAATAGCGGGAGGGTTTTTTATTACTAAAAATTTAAAAAAGGCCAAAGAAATAACATCTCAAGAAAAAACTGAAATGCAAAAAACAAACGAAAAAAAAGCAGTAATGATAATTGCTTTTAGGGATTTTAGAGATGCTGAATATTTTGTACCAAAGGAGATTTTAGAAAAAGCTGGGGTTGAAGTAAAAACTGCATCAAATAAATTAGGAACTGCAATTGGGGCAGATGGCGGAGAAACAAATGTTGATCTTTTGGTTTCTCAAATAAATGTTGCTGATTTTGATGCAATAATTTTTGTTGGGGGACCTGGATGTTTGAGTGCTTTAGACAATGAAGATTCATATAAAGTAGCCAAAGAGGCAGTTTTACAAAATAAAGTTTTAGCTTCAATTTGCATTTCTCCTGTAATTTTGGCAAAATCTGGAGTGTTAAAAGGAAAAAGGGCAACAGTTTGGAATGATTGGACAAAAAGTCAGGCAAAAACTTTAGAAAAAGAAGGGGCAATTTTTGAAGAAAAACCTGTAGTTGTTGATGGAAAAATTGTCACTGCAAATGGTCCCCAAGCAGCAGAAGAATTCGCAAAATCAATTTTGGATCTCTTGACAAAAGAATAATAAAAAAATAAAATAAAAGAACTTCCGCAGACAGTGGGCATTTTAAGTCCCACCGAGGAAGTTAAAATTTTTTTGTTGTTTTTTGTCTGCGGAAGCAGACATTTTTTAATTTATGATCACCAGAGAAAAAAAGAAAAAAATTTTAGAAGAATTATCAAAAAAAATTTCAAAGCAAAAAATAATTGTTTTTGCCAATATTGAAAAATTAAAAACAAAAGATCTTTATATTTTAAGAAACAAAATAAAAGAAAAGGGGGGTGAGGCTAAAGTGGTGAAAAAAACATTGCTGAGATTAGCATTAGAAAAATCTGGAATAAAAATCGACCTAGAAAAATTAGTGGGGCAAGTTTTGGCTATTTTTGGTTATGAAGATGAAATTTTACCTGCAAAAATTGCCTTTGAGTTTTCAAAAGCTAATGAAAACTTTAAAATTAGTGGTGGGATTTTTCAAAATCAGTTTTTAGAAAAAGAAAAGGTGGAAGAATTAGCAAAATTACCTACAAAAGAAGAACTTTTGGCAAGATTGGTTGGACAAATTTCAGCTCCAATTTCAAACTTTGTATATTTGTTAAAGGGAGTATTACAAAATTTTGTTTTTGTTTTATACCAAATCCAGTTAAAGGTCCAAAAATAAATTAAAAAACTATGGAAAAAGAAGAATTTGAAATTCCAGAAAAGTTCAAAAAAATAGTTGAAGAAATTGAAAAAATGTCGGTTTTAGATTTGGCAGAGTTAGTAAAGATTTTAGAGAAAAAATTTGGAGTTTCTGCAGTTCCTCAAGTAGTAGCTGCACCCCAAACAGCCCAAGCTACACCTGCTGCCCCAGCTGAAGAGAAAACAATCTTTAATGTTTTCTTGACTCAAGTAGGAGAAAAGAAAATTGAGGTAATAAAAATTGTAAGAGATATTACCGGAAAGGGATTGAAAGAGTCAAAAGATTTAGTTGATGCTGTAGCTTCGGGTCCTCAGTTAGTGAAAGAAAATGTAAAGAAAGAGGAGGCAGAAGAAATTAAAAAGAAATTTGAAGCAGTTGGAGCAAAGGTTGAACTAAAATAAAAAACTAAAAAATGACAGAAACTGTAAAGGAGGTAATTGCTCAAGAAGAAAAAATAAAGCAAGAACTTTTTGAATTTCAAAAAAAACTAAACGAAAAATTAGAAAAAATTAAGAAAGAATACCAAAAGGAATATGAAATTTTGCAAAAAGAAGGAAAAGAAAGATTAGAAAAAATAGACAAAGAGTGTGAAAAAGAGCTAAAAAAAATTCAAGATGAAATTCAAAGATTTGCTGCTGGAGAACTCAAAAATTTAAAGAAAAATTGGGAAATAGAAAAAGAAAAAATTAAAAAAATTTTCTTTGAAACAATAAAAAAGCCAGATTTTTATGATTGAAAAAGTCCAAAAGATTAGAATTTTTGTTCCAAAAAAGATTTCAAAAGAAGTTTTGGAAAAATTAGCTGATTTTTCTTGTGTTGATTTACAAGAAATTAAAAAACTTCCTTTAAAAGAAAAAGAGGAAATAGAAAAGCTTCAAAATTATTTAAGAGAAGCTGAAAGCTTAGAATACTTAATAGAAAAAGAGGAAAGAACTAGCAAAATTTCCCCAGCTGATTTTTTATTTTTTGCAAAGAATATTTTGAAAGAAATTGAGGAGTTAAAAAAAGAGAAAGAGGCAACAAAAAAAGAGCTTGAAATAATAGAAAAAATAAAGGATTTAGAAATTACTTCACTTTCCCTTCAAAACCTAAGGTATTTAAAATTTGTTCTTTTTGAAGGAACATTATCTTCACATCAAAAATTGCAGGATGAATTTAAAGAGGATTTGATTTTTGAAAAAGCAGGTCCTGAAAACAAAACAATTTGTTTTTTGTATGGGTTTCCAAAAGAAAAAGAATCTCAAATTTTTGCAAAAGCTAAACAATATAATTTAACTGAGCTAAAAATTCCTGATTTTTCACCAAAAGAAAAATTTGAAAAACTTTCTCAAAAAGAAAAAGAAATTGAAGAAAAAATTGAAAGTTTAAATAAAAAACTAAAAGAAATTAAGCCTTCTTTTTCAGATTGGGAAAATTTTAAAAACTCTCTTAAATTTGAAGTTGAACTCAATTCAATAATACTTAAAGCAAAAAATACTGAAAAATTTTCAATTTTTGAGGGTTGGATTCCAGAAAGATTTTATGAAAAGTTAAAAAAAGAACTTCAAGAAAAATTCCAATTTGTATTGATTGAGAAAATTCCCTTTAATCCAGAGGAGGCACCAGTTTTGTTAAAAAATAATTTTGCCAAAATTTTTGAACCAATTACTAAGCTTTATGGCTTGCCAAAACCAACAGAGCCAGATCCAACTCCATTTTTAGCTCCATTTTTCGTCCTATTTTTTGGTTTAGCTCTTTCTGACATTGGATATGGATTAGCTTTAATGCTATTTGGGGCTTTGCTTTACTTTAAAATGAAATCTGAAATTACAAAGATTTTATTTCCTCTTTCAATTTTTCTGGGGATTTCAACTTGTTTTTTTGGTTTATTATTTGGAACTTTCTTTGGAAAAAATGTTGCCCTTTGGTTGGACCCTCAAAAACAACCTTTAAAAGTTTTGGCTTTTTGTTTTGCTTTAGGTCTGCTTCAGATTTCTTTTGGTTTTTTGATTCGCTTTTTCCATCAATTAAAAAATGGAAAAAACTTATTTAAGGCTTTGGCAGATGATTTTTCCTTTGTTCCAATTTTGGTTTTGGTAGCTTTTTATTTTTTAGAGAGCGTTTTTGGTAAATTTTTAATTTCTCAAAGTTTAACTTTGAAGATTTTTGCATCACTTTTGATATTGAAATTTATTCTTCATTGTATTGGAGAAAAAAATATTTTTGTTGGAATTTTGAAAACTTTAGGTAGTTTTTATAATTCTTTATCCTTTGTTTCTGACACTCTCTCTTATTCAAGGCTTTATGCTTTGGGGTTAGCAACTGGTGTTATTGCCTCAACAATTAATTTAATTGCAATTATTCTAAAAGAAACTTTAAAAATTCCTGGAATTTCACTCTTGCTTTTTGTTTTCGTTTTGATTTTTGGACACTTTTTTAATATAATAATTAACTTGCTGGGTGCTTTTGTTCACTCAGCAAGGTTACAATTTGTTGAATTTTTCCCAAAATTTTTGGAAGGAGGTGGTCGAGCCTTCCAACCATTAAAATTAACTAAAAAATAAAAAATATGGATCCAATAATTTTTGCAATTTTGGGAGCAGCAATATCTGTAATTTTAGCTGGAATAGGTTCTGCTTTTGGAGTAAAAATGGTTGGAGAAACAGGGATCGGATTAATTTCTGAAGAACCAGAAAAGTTTGGAAGAGTTTTGTTATTACAAGCTTTGCCTGGAACCCAAGGAATTTATGGATTTTTAACGGGAATCATGATTTTGCAAAAATTTGGAGTTTTGGGAGGAGAAAGAATTACTTCTTTTGGAGGAGGAATTTTAGCTTTAATTGCAGGATTAATCATGGGGCTTGTTGGATTTTTTTCAGGTATCTATCAGGCAAAGGTGGCTTTGCAAGGAATTCAGGTTGTTGCGAAAAAACCAGAAGAATCAGGAAAACCAGTGATCATGGCAGCCTTGGTTGAAACTTATGCAGTTTTAGCGTTGTTAATTAGCATTTTAATTGTTAGTGGAATAAAATAAAATAAAAAAATTCATCATGCAAAAAATTTTGGAATTCCTTGAAAAAGAAAAGGAAAAGGAAAAGAATGCTTTAAAAAAAGAGTTTGAAAGAAAAAAAGAAGAAGTTGAAAAAGAGTGGAAAGAAAAAATTGAAGAATTAAAAAAGAGGCAAAAAGAAATTTTTGAAGAAAGAAAAAAAGAATTCATTGAAAGGGAAAGACAAAAATTAGAATCGGAAATGAAAATTGAAATTCAA
>CAZGXQ010000045.1:0-9519 GCA_964530195.1 uncultured Candidatus Saccharibacteria bacterium
TGAATCACTGAATAAATAGTGAAACAAAAAATCAGGGCTTTAAAAACTGTAGCAATCAAGAGAATTAAAAATCCAAACTTTATTTTTAACGTTCTTGCAGCAACAATAGTTGCGACTCCCAAAAGATTACTATATGGAACAAAGGAAAGCAAAATCACAATCCAGTTTTTTCTTTTTAAAATCCAGAGAATCAATCTTTTTGGCTTCTTTCTTGATTAAAAGAAAATTTTAACCATTCTGGAATTTTCGCTTTGATTTTTTCAATAAAGAAAGCTTTCTTTAACCATTTCACTAACCAACTTGTGGCATAAAAAATCAAAACCATTCCTAAAATCCACTTAATAGAAATCAAAATTGCAACTAACCAAAAAGGTAAACCTCGCAAAAAATAAAAGGTAATAGCAACGCCATCATGAGCTAAAAACAAAACCGGCAAACCCTGCAAAACAATTAAAAACCTTTCCATTTTCTCACCTCCTTTTTATTTTTAAAGAACTATTTTTTTAATTTAGCTTCCACGACTAATCTTTGTTTTTGGGCATATCTTCCAGGTGGCCAGCAAGTGACTAGGAATAAAATATTTTCGTCCTCAACTTTTGGAAAATCTTCTCCTTCTTTTAAAATAAATTTTCTGGTGATGAAATAAGGATATTGTTTGTGTTGAAAATTTATAAAAACCTCATCGCCTTCTTTTACATCTCTCAAATAAGTAAAAACCCACGCAGGATTTGATTTTGGCCAATCGTGCATTGCAGAGTGTCCTAAAATTACAGTGGCTCCTTCTTTTGATGGCAAAGCATAATCTTCAAACATTACCACTCCCCTATCCAAAAATTCAAGAATCTTTTTTTCGTCTGTGCTTTTTGCCAAAAAAACTGGAGCTGAAATTTCAATTGATGGGATTTCAATGCTATTTTCTTTTTCTGAAAAAGGAAAAGAAAAAGATAGTGAAGGTGTTAAAACAGGAATTTGAGATGAAATTGGCTGTTTTTCTTTTAATAACCAGTTTGAAAAAGTTAAATTTATAGCTTTGTAATTAAAAAGCCAGGAAATTTTTTCCCAGTTAATGATTACAAAAAATATCAGAAAAAAAAGTAAAAAGAATTTTAAGAGAGTTAATTTTTCTTTTGGAATTTCCATGTTAATAGAGCAAAACTTTGTGAGGGATAAGGTAAAGAATGTCTTGTTTATCCAAGAGCAAGAACAAAATTAAAAGAAGAATAAGACCGAAAGTTTTAAAAATTAAATCTGGATGCTGAACATCAATTTTGACAAAAATAGTTATTAGCAAAAGTAAGATTATGAAAATTAAAACTAGATAGACAAACTTTTGAATAAAATCATGATAGTTTAAAATAAAAGATTTCAAAAAAGAAGGAGGTTTTGTTTGAATACCCGAAACCTCTTTTATCACAATTGGCGAAGGTGTAGCTGTTGGTAATTTTTCTTTTTGTGCAATTTCTTCTTTTGGGACTGTTGGGGAAGGTGTTGGAGTTATTTGCTTTTTTATTTCTATTTCTTTTGCCTGAATAATTTTTGGAGATGCAAAAAGTTGAACTACAAGATAAACTTCATTTCCTTGAAAATTTCCTTTTAAAACAGCAATTCCAATTTCTTTAAATGAAGGATTTAAAATATTAGCTCTATGTGATGGAGAATTTAACCAAGCTTTATGAACTTCTTCTGAATCTAAAAAACCAATAGCTAAATTTTCTCCTGCCATCTGATATGTATAACCTAATTTCTCCATTAAATTCCACGCCCAAAAACCTTCTGGAGTTTTATGGCTAAAATAATTTTTAGAAAGCATATCTTGAGCTTTTAATTTTGCAGCTTCATTTAAAATTGGATTTTCACTTAAAGGAGGTAGTCCGCTTTCCCTTCTTGTTTTATTTGTGAGCTCAATTAAAGCGCTCTTTGTAATTTCGGCAAAAAAACTTGTTTTTGGAAGATAAAGATAAAAAGGAAAAAGAGAAATTTTTAAAATCGCAATTAAAATTACTAAATAAAAAAGAATTTTCCCTTCCAAAATTTGAGGTCTAAAATTATTTTCTTCGCAAGGAATAAAAAGCTTTTTGAAAATTTTCATCAATTAAAAAATAACACAAAACCCAATTTATGTCAAGAAAAAGGGCTCACTTTCGTGAGCCCTGACTTTTGAGGAAGTTATGGTAAAACTTCAAATTGAGCGATGACGCCTACCCATTGAGGACATGAAGTGCAACATTTATCATCATCGTCCCGGACCTCAAGCTTTACAAAGTAAGTTCCTACAACTTTTGGCACAAAAGTAATAGTGCTTCCATATCCCAGAAGTTCCCAATCACTACAAGGCTTTTTGATATACCAGCGCCATCCGATAATTCGATCTCTGCCAGAGCAATAGCATCCATAGCAATTTGGAGAGAGTTCACCACAATCTCTAGCTTCTGAGGGACAAGGCACGCAAACGCGATCATTATCGTGAGAATCTCTTCCATCAAAGGTTACTTTGTCGCCAACATGAATTTCATCTGGAGAAATTTTAATTATTGCGGTTGGTGCCCCATCTTTTGGATACACATAAACTTTCTTTGATGCCGAAGCTTGAGCACCATCATCATCGGTAACTGTTACCACAACTGTGTACTCTCTACAACCCCGGCAATAGCAATGTCTAACAACTTTACCTTCTTTAACTGTACCGTCTCCAAAATTCCAAGTTATTTTTGTAATTTTTTTCATTTCGAACGAAGCTGGGTCTAGAGCATCAACAGAGAATTCAAGCATATCTCCTGCCTCTATTCTACATCCATTAAGGTCTTTTACATTAATTTCTAAGATCTTAGGTGGGGGGTTACGGACCTCAACAATTTTAGTGACAGAATCTGTAGCGCCAAATTTGTCTTTCACAGTCAAGGTTACAGCGTAGGTTCCATCGTCAGCAAAAACATGGGTTACAGTTTTCCCTTCTCCCCTGTTCCCATCTCCAAAATCCCAAGAGTATGTGAGTCCTTTTCCTTCAGGGTCGTGAGAAGCTGAAGCATCGAAAAATACAGATTCGCCTGCATACGGATAAGCGGGAACAAAGGTAAATTCCGCAATGGGTGGTTTGTTGAAAAGAGCGCAGCACCCAACCAGCAGGATTCCCAATCCCAAAAGTCCAACGACCGCTATCTTCCTTTTCACGACAGATCACCTCCTTACTTTTAACAATACAAATTTAAGAAATTTTGTCAAGTTTTAGTTTTGGTTTGAATTTTATGGTTTTGTTTGATAATTTTAAATTGATGAAGGTTTATGAGTTTTATTTTAACCCCCCGCTGAAAGAAAGCGACAAGTTAGAAAGAGGAGTAATTTTTGAAATTTTTTCTTTTGAACCAAAAAATATTTATGAAAAACGCTTAGGATTTCTTTACATTGTCGGACATTTAAAAAATGTTTTACCAAAAACTCTCCGTTTTTTAGATGATTTGTCGTATTTTATTAAAGAAAATTATTACAAAAAAAGCATCCTTAAACCAGATATAGCTTTTCGTCAAGCTATTAAAGAAACAAACAATTTTTTACAAAATAGAATAGAAAAAGGAGATGTAAGCTGGTTGGGAAATTTAAACCTGATTGTTTTAAGCTTAAAAGATTTTGCAATAAATTTTACAAAAATTGGATCAATAAAAGTTATCCTATTAAGAGCCGGGAAAATTGTAGATTTGGAAAAAAAACTAAAACTTAAAGATATTGAATCTCATCCTCTTAAAGTCTTTGGCAACATAGTTTCAGGGAAGGTTGTTGAAGATGATCTTTTGTTAATTTTTACAGATAAGATTTACAATTTTTTCGAAAAAGAAAAGTTAATTGAGGAGATTTCAAAATTTCCTTCAAGTTTTGAGGAAAAAATAAAAAAAATTTGTCAAGAAAAAAAGGAAGAATTAAAAGAAATCAGTGGCGCTTTGTTGGGAATTTCTTTAGTAAAAGAAAAAATGCCTATTCAAAGTGAAATTATCTCTTCTGAGGTTTCAAAAGAATTTTCTTTTCGTCAAGTTTTAAAAATTCATTTGAAAAATTTATTAGAAACCTTGAAAAACCTGAAAGAACCTGCCTTTAATTTTATTAGAAAAAACATTTTAATTTTATCTTTGGTCTTTTTTCTTTTTATTGGTTGGGTAGCAACCAGCATTGAAGGTAGTTTAAGGGCTAAAAATTATTCAAAAAAAATAAACGAAATCGAAAATACTCTAACTCAGATAGAAAATAATTTAGTTGATGAAAACACTTCCCAAATTCTTTTGAAAGAAAGCCTAAAAAAGATTGCACCAATTTTAAGAGATATTTCAAGATTACCAAAGAATTTTTCAAAAAATGTCATTGCGTTAAACGAGAAAATCTTAATCAATCTTTATCACTTAAATAAACTTGAAAAAATCAAAGAGCCTGAAATTTACATTCAAATTGATCAAAAAAAGTTTGTGCCTCAAAAATTTGTTTTTCAAAACGAAGATCTTTATTTGTTTTCAGCTTATCAAAAAAATATTTTAAAAATTGACAAAGAGAAAAAAGAAACCGTTTTGGAAATAAATCGAAAGTTTGACCTTGCCTGCGCATTAGATGATTTGATTTTGTTTTTTAGCAAACCCAATCAGGTTACGATTTTGAAAGATGGTAAATTTTTTACCGTTTTTATTTCTCTTCCCTACTCTGATTCCGATTTTTCTGACATTAATTGTTATCAAAACAATATTTACTTTTTAGACAAAAAACTGGGGCAAGTTGTTTGGTATTTTCTTTTAAAGCCAGGAGAAAATTATAAAATAGGAGAACCAACACTTTTGTTGGAAAAGGCTATCTTAGCAAATTCAATAAGTTTTGATGGAGATTTGTGGATTTTAGAGAGAGACGCTATTTTAAAATACAAAAAAGGAGAATTAAAAGAAAAAATAAAACCAGATATTTTTCCTGAAATTCAGAGCTTTTCTAAAATTTTCACTAACCCTTCCCTCCCCTATTTTTTTATTTTAGAACCTGAAGAAAAACGAGTTTTAATTTTTGAAAAATCTGGAAAAATTTTCAAGCAATTTCAAAGCGAAAAATTTGACAATCTTTTGGACTTTGCAATTTCAAAAGATGGGAAAAAAATCTTTCTTTTAAACGGTCAAACTATATATCAAATAAATTTGTAATTTTGGAGTATCGTTCGTTTTGGCAGAATGAATAATTTTTCCATTAATCTCTAATTTAACCCTTCTACTATCCACCAAAGTTCTATTTCGTTTTTATCTTCATTAACCAAAATAGCGCCATAAGCAATATGTTTTCCATTAGGGCTGAAAACAGGCTGAGAGACATAATTGTACTTTTTCCCTTCTTTACCATTAACCACGATAAACATTTTATTCTCTCTCTTTGCTCTATAAGCTACTTTTTACTATCAGGGCTAAAAATAATTGGATCTGAAATAATTCTTGAATAAGAATTCACAAGATCATTTGTAAACATCTTCTTTGCCATCAATTACTACAAACCAGTTTTCTCCTTTTTTCGCCACATAAGCTATTCTTTGACTATCTGGACTAAAAATAAGAGACCATATTTCAATCCCATCATACTTTTCTCCCTCCTCACCATTAATTACCACAAAGGATTTACCCCCCATTTTCTGCTATATAAGCTAATTTTTTTCCATCAGGACTAAAAGGATTAAGCCAGGGAAAAAGCATAACCTCATCGTAAAGTTTGCCTTCATTCCCATTTACCACTACCATCCATTTTCCATTTTTTGCCACAGCATAAGCTACTTTTCTTCCATCCGGACTAAAAAAGGTAAATCAAGCATTTTAACAGCTTGATCCATAGGAATTGTCGCTAATTTAGTGGTGGTTAGGTTGAAATTTGCTACCTCAGGAGTTGGTGTTTTTTCTGGTTCTACAATTTTTTCTGTTTTTTTAATTTTTTCTGGGAACTTTACTTCAGATTTTATTACATTTTTTTTCGCAGATTGCCAAACCAAAATTCCCCAGCCACAAAAGCGACAAGGATAATAACAATCAAAACTTTCGAAAAAGTATGATTGTTCATGATTTATATTTAATAAATTTTATCAAATCAATATTGTGGGCAATAATTGATAATAGTCGAACCTATTTTGGACGAAAAGGAAAAAATTTCGTGAATGGTGATTAAATTTTGTTCAAAGAAATAATCGGGGGAATAATTGTATTAATATAATTATTCCAGAAAGAATTAAATTTAAAATAATAAGATACAGAAGAAATTGCCAAAGTTTTTTGCCCGAAAGCAAAAAATAATACTTGAGAAGTAGAAAAACAATGCCAAAATAAATTAAAAAATTAGTTAAATAAGGGACAATATTATTCGAAATATATCTAAGAGCTGGTGAAACTACATAGCTTAACAATAAGCCGAGAAGAGTCGTTGTAATTATATAAATAACAATTTTAGATTTCGGAGCCCTTTCAATTTTTAGAATTTTAAATCCGAACAAAATAAGAAAGTAAAGTGCTATGAACCAGAGTGGGAAAATAATTAATGGAAGAATGAAAAGAAAAACTGGCCAAAACCAAACAGCCAAAGGTTCCTTTTCTTTTACTATAATTTCGACTTTCTTAAGTTTTTCAACACTAACACCTAAGTTCAAAAGCGATTCTGATAAAGAAAGTTCTGGGTCTTTCTTTGAGTATAAACGCGTTCCGTCTTTCAACTTTGCCGCTATCTTATCTCCTCGAATAGTAATACTTTCTACTTGTTCTTGGTTTATCTTCTCTACAATAACAGATAAAGGAATTTCCCTCGCGGCATCAACAGAAGTTATCACACAACTGAAAAGAAAAACAAGTCCTATAAAACTGGACATTAACAAGCCTAATTTATATTCTGGAATTTTCATCCCTTTTTTCTTTTCCCGCCCGCGCTTCGCGCGGGCGGGCACAATCACATCAACAATTTCCTCCAAAATAGGTTCGACTATTATCAATATTGCGTACCAGATATAAAATGTCAAATTTTTCCTACGAGAAAATTCATACTAGGCAGTTCTTTTGTCAATTACTTCATCCACGCGAATGACCAGGTCAAACACCTTTTCAATAATGTTGGGCGCATCTGGACTCGAACCAGAGACCTCCCCGCCGTATTTTTGGAGTATTTTAAATACTGGGCGAGAGAGGATTCGAACCTCTGACCTCATGCTTGTGATGCATGCGCTCTGCCACTGAGCTACTCGCCCATCTGGTTTGGGATTTTTACTTTTATTTAAGCTACAGGTTCAAAATACGGCGGGGCGCTCTGCCAACTGAGCTATGCGCCCAAATTTCATTAAAAATTTCATTAAAAATTATATCAACTTTCCTAAAAAAATAAAAGCCCGGACTTTCGTCCGGGCCCAAAAAATTTACGGATCGCAAATGAGCAAATTGAGAAGAGCAGTTCCGATAATTGCTGGTGGAATCCAACATGGCCAGCACACCGTAATTTGACAAGATGGCGGACAACAAGTAGGCGGAGGACAAGGCGGAGTTTTAATGGTGATTAAAATTTGTTCAACTTCGATGCCGGGACAACAGTAGTGGGAGTAAGTTTGTACCAGACGATTATCTACAATTTCCCAGAGTCTATGGGTAGTAATGATAACTTTTATTGGATAAGTTCCTACAAGCCAACCAGAAGAAGGTGCGGAAACTTCGAATATAGCTCCGTTCCAAATTTTAGCACCACCATATATTGCGACATCTTTGCCTCCATCGTTGCGTACTAAGTAAAGATACGCATCAGTATTCCAAGGAATGCCGGTAACTCGTAATTTGAGGGACTCAAGAGTGTGAGCTTTTGGTTCATTCAATACCTCAATTGTAGGTTCAAACGGCGTTCCACAAATAAAAATGTCGTTGTCGCTTACAACACTTCCGAGAAACAAGATCTTGTGGGTGTCCTCTGTTTTGCCGTCAAATCTTACTTGCTTTGCCAGCGTTGGCAAAGCAAGCCCCAAAACCAATACCGCTACTATCAGCTTACGCATTCTTCACCCCCTTGGCTCCTTTGAGCCAACTTAAATATATCTCAAATAAAAGAAATTGTCAAGAGCAATACCATTCAAAAGTGGTCAGAGGTCTGACCTCTGACCATTTAGTTTTATCTTTGAATGTACACATTTCCTTGATTTGTAAAGGTTCTTCCATCAGAAAGGGTGATTGTTGATTTGAAAATATAAGCTCCGTTGGCTAAATTCTCTCCTTTGTTGTTTTTTCCATCCCAAGAAATTTTGTTTTGATTGTAAACTGTTTTACTAAAGACTTCTCTTCCTACCCAATCAAATATTTTAAGCTCCATTCTTGATACTGAAACCTCACCCTTTTTACACTTTACCCAGGCACAACCATCAGGTCCACAAAACCATCCTGTACAACCAAATTGACAATACCATGTACTTCTTGGTTTGAAGACAACTTGAGATTGGGTTACAACTTGAGGATGAGGCAAAACATGGACTCTTTCTTCACTCTTTTTCACATAATCATCATTTTTACCTTCACATTTTCCTTCAATTGCAATTTCATCTTCTGGACAATAAACTTGTCCATCATCTCCTGTGCCCCAAGAAATAGGAGTTCCTGGACAATAAGGTGGATTTCCTCCTGTTCTTTTGTCACATTGCCAGCCTGAAGTTGGATCACAAGGTATCCAATTAAATCCAGGAAGTGGAGGAATTGGAGTAGGTATTGGAGTTCTTGTTGGAGTTGGGGTAGGTGTTCTAGTTGGGGTGGGAGTTGGGGTTCTAGTGGGAGTAGGTGTTGGAGTTCGAGTATGGGTAGGAGTTGGAGTTTTAGTAGGTGTTGGAGTAATAATAGGTTGTGAAACTTTCTCAAAGTTAAAAGATAATCTAGCAGCACCTGAAGCTTCATAATAGTGAATTTCAAATTGGTGAGATCCTTGTGAAAGATTCACCTCAAAGGTATCAACTTTGTAAGCTCTATTTACCCATTTATCAAGATATTTTGTTCCATTAATAAAAACTCTAACTCCATCATCAGATCCAACCTTGAATTTATACCTCCCTTCTTCAAGTTCAATTGTTCTTGAAAGCTTTAATATTAAGTTATCTTTTTTGTCTCCAATTAAAGTTCCTTGTCCCCAATTTAGGTCAAAGGTTAGAGAGGAAATTTTTTGTCCTTCTCCAATACAATCTTCAGTTCCCCTTTCATACCAAATTGTTTCCCAATAATCTTTGGGGAAAGAGAGAGAAGGACAAGATGGAACATAAACTTCAATATTTACGGGTTCTCCCTCTCCTACATTGTTTTTCTCATCTTGGCATCTTGCAAAAACTGAATAGGTGCCTTTTTTAGTAAATTTATAGTCTTTCCAAACACTACAAGAATAGCAAGGTTCATTGAAATTCATTTTTCCTACATTTTGTCCATCAACAATAAGATAGCACCCAACTAATTTGTGTTGAGAATTAACATAGGCAGAAAATCTTTCTATTTTGTCCTTTTCCACAGAAGTAGGAGAAATTTTTCCAACTTGAAT
>CAZGXQ010000046.1:0-4791 GCA_964530195.1 uncultured Candidatus Saccharibacteria bacterium
AAAAAATATTGTGTTGATAATTTCTCAGGAGTTGTAGAAATAAGTGGAAATTTAACTTGTACAGGAAAAGGAACGTCCAAGGAACCTTATCGCTGTCCTGAACAAAAAATAGAACCAAAATTGCCAAAATTTCCGTTTGAAAGAGATCTTTTTCCGGCTTCAATTTTGGAAGGCTTTTCGAGAATGTTTAAAAGATAAATTCAGTCTTAAAATTAATTTTCTCTAGACAGAAAAAAGAGGAAGGTTTTTGAATTGCAAAATAAGTAGAGCAATTTGACTTTAATTTTGGTTTTTGATAAAATATAAATAGCCACGGTAGCTATTTAAATTTCGTTTCGAAATTTAGGTAGCGACCTGGTAAAGGTCGCTTATTTTTTTGAGATCTTTAAAGATCTTCTATTAAAGATGGCATTCAAAAAATTTAACTCTGGAAGGAGATTTCCAAGAGAGATGGTGCACGGAAGCTGGACTTGTTCAGATTGTGGAAAAGAAATAACCGAGCTACCATTTGAGCCTACACCAGGAAGACCAGTTTATTGTAAAGAATGTTGGGCAAAAAGGAGAGAAAAGATGGGAAAATAAGAGAGAACTGACAAAAAGCCCCGAGAAAACTCGGGGCTTTTTATTTGCTAAAATAAAAAAATGTACCTTCTTATTTAAGTTTGTCTAAAAAAGAATTAAAAAATCGGAGCGAAAAACTTTTTAAAATTTTAGAGAATTGTGAAATTCGTCTGAGAAGGTGCCATTTTAAATAGAGTTGAGTTTTATTATCCTCTTTATATTTCTAAATTGGATTTTGGATCCTTTTTTCCAATTTTGGAGAGTTTCTGGAGAAACATTTAATTTTTCTTTTAATTCCGATAAAGTATAAATTTCTAAAGCATTTTTAATAATGGTTTTAAAATTAAATTTTATCTTTCCTTCATACTTTGGGAGTTCCAAGAGTTTACCTTTATATTTATTCACCGGTTCTACTCCTTTAAGCCATTCTCTAATTAGCGATCTCGAACAACCTATCTTTTCAGCTAATTTCCTTTGCGACCATTCATTTTCTATTAAAATCCTTCTAATTAAGCTTGGCCAATTTGTTTTTTGACTCTTAAGGTAAATTTGAACAATTTCTTCTGGAGTTTTCCCATACCTTTCTATTAAGTTAAAAGCTTTTGAGGCAATGTGTTTCCCTACTTTCTCTCTTTGATTAATGATACTTTCAAGCGTATTCACATGGATTCTCAATCTTTTTGCCATTTCTTTTCTTGATGCTTTAAGAAATATTTGTAATCCCTCAAAAAAGGCTTTCCAATCCCCCTTCAAGAAAAATTCCCCAAATTTGATCAATCGTTCCTTTTTAACTCTTTTAATTTTTTCTAATATTTTCATTTGATATTTTCGAGAAGGTTTAATTCCCTTTCTAACCCAATTTATCAAGACAGTTTTGGGACAACCTATTTCTTTTATGAGTTTTTTATATTTGCCACCTTTTTTAAGCACTAATCCATTAATTAAAGATTGCCAAGGAATTTCCATTCTTAATTTTGGCATTCTTTCATTTTTTAATCTTTCAAATAATTTCTCTCTTTCTTTTAACTCCTTTTTAACATCTTTGATTTCTTTTCTAATCCTTTTAAAATCAAGATATTTAAGAGAATCTGGGATTCTTCTAAAACTCAGCAAGGCTAAAAGTAAATTTAAGTGTTTTTGGAGATGAAGCGAAGTTAATTTATGATTATAGGCTCTCAATAAATATTCTGCCCGAGCGAACATTAAACCATTTTTTTCTCTGTAAGGTTTAATGCCTAAAATGTTGAATAATTTATAACAAATCATAATCTTATTTTTATCTTTACAAATAATTCCAAGCCCCCTTCTTGGTTTATCATAAATCTCATATCTACAATATCCATCGCCAGCAATCCACCCCCTTAAAATGGATGAAGCATTAATTTCATTTTTCTCTTTAAGCGTTTTCTTAATTAAAGCGTAGATAATATTTAGCCACAAAAGTTTTAGGATTTTATTTCCAAAAGCTATAGTGAGAGAACCCCATTTCTTTTTTGTTGCTAATTTTCCTTTTGAATTTTTATTTGAATATCTTATCGGAGTTTGGAAAGCTGAAGTAGCCTTTATTTTGGTTTTTTTTAACCAAAAATTCAGAGAAGCCTTCTCTCTTTGGACTGTTTCTTTTGTATTTTCAAATTTTCTTAATTTATCATTAAAATTAATAGACCAAAGCCAATAATAAGGAGCAATCCTAAAATGTTTCTGGAAGGCCTTAATAAAGGTATTTATCACCTCTGGTTCATCATTGGAAAAATTAAGATGTTCTGAATCTAAAGAGCCTTCGGCTAGATAAAGTCCGATGGATTCGTAGAGGATTCTATCTTCGTTTATAAATCTGGGTAGAATTGCATAATAAATTACTTTACCTGAGGTTGGAGTTTTTGTCTCGTACCAGACACCTATTTCATTCTTTTTGAGTTTTTTCTTGTTTTTAGGGATTCTGTGAAAGGTAATGTGAAGCCTATATTTTCGCCCTCCTTTTTTATTTTTTATTATTTTAGGAATGATTTTAATTAAATCTAACACGATTAGGTTATTTTAACAGAAAAATTTGGTATCATTAAAATAATGTACCCAAGTTATCTAAACCTTTCTCAAAGAGAGCTCGAGTTGAGAATTGAAAAACTTTTTGAAATTTTGAAAAATTGTGAAATTTGTCCGAGAAAGTGCAGAGTTAACAGGATAAGAGGCGAGAAGGGATTTTGCAAATTAGGGGAATTACCAATGGTTTCGGCTTATCATCCCCATTTTGGAGAAGAATCAGTTTTAGTTGGAAGATACGGTTCGGGCACGATTTTTTTTTTTCGAGTTGCAACCTTGCCTGTGTTTATTGCCAAAATTATGAAATCTCTCAATTAAGGATTGGCAAAGAAATTTCTTTTGAAAGGTTGGCAGAAATGATGATTGAACTTCAGAATTTAGGTTGCCACAACATCAATTTTGTTACTCCAACTCCTCAAGTTCCTCAAATTGTTAAAGCTTTATCTATTGCTATTGAAAAAGGATTAAAACTGCCCTTAGTCTATAACACTAGCGCCTATGATTCTTTAGAGACTTTAAAGTTATTAGATGGCATAATTGATATTTATATGCCAGATGCCAAATATTCTGATGATAAAATAGCCCTAAAATATTCAAATGCTCCAAATTATTTTGAAATAATGAAAAAAGCAATTAAAGAAATGCACAGGCAAGTTGGAGATTTAGTAGTGAATGAAGAAGGAATAGCAGTTAAAGGTTTATTAGTTCGCCATTTGGTTTTGCCAAATAATCTGGCAGGCTCTGAAAAAATTTTTGAGTTTTTAGCAAAGGAGATTTCTCCAAATACCTTTGTTAATGTAATGAGTCAATATTATCCAGCCTGGAAAAGTTTTCAATATCCAGAACTTTCCAGAAGAATTACAGAAGAAGAATTTCAGGAAACAATAAATTTGGCTAAGAAATTTGGTTTAAAAAGATTGTATTTTTAAATTCAATGAAAAAATCTCTTTTGTATTTTATATTTTTTTTATTGTTTTCTTTGGGTTCTTGCCTTTTTGTTTTAGTTCACATAAAAAAAGCGCAAATAGAAATTGAGAATTTAACCTCAGCTTCTTTGAACTTTCCTATAGAAAGGGAACGAAAAATAACCCTCTTTTTTGTTGGTGATATTATGTTAGATAGGGGAGTGAAAAAAGCAATTGAGAAATATGGTGAAGGAGATTTCAAATTTCCTTTTTTGAAAATTGTTGAGTTTTTAAAAGAAGCTGATCTTTTAATTGGAAATTTAGAGGGACCAATTTCTGATAAAGGAAAGAAAGTAGGTTCTATTTATTCTTTCAGAATGGATCCAAAAGCAATAGAGGGTCTAATTTTTGCTGGTTTTGATATTTTATCTGTTGCTAACAATCATATTTTTGATTATGGAAGGGAAGCAATGGAAGATACTTTTTAAGATTAAAAGAAGCTAAAATTGATTATGTTGGCGGCGGTTTTGATAAAATAGAAGCTTGTTTTCCAAGGATTAAAAAAGTAAAAGCAACAAAAATTGCTTTTTTAGCTTTTACAAATTTGGGCTCTCCTTTTTGGGAAGCAAAAGATGATGTTTCTGGGGTTTGTTGGTTGAGTAAAGAAAATTTGGAAAGGGCAATAAAAGAAGCAAAAGATAAAGCTGATTTAGTTATTGTTTTGTTTCATTTTGGAAACGAGTATGAGAAAAAACCAAATCTTGAGCAAAAAGATTTTACCCACTTTGCCATTGATTCTGGAGCAGATTTAGTAGTTGGGCATCACCCTCATGTAATTCAAGAAATTGAAGAATACAAAGGAAAGTATATTGCTTACTCTTTAGGAAATTTTATTTTTGATCAAGGTTTTTCAAAAGAAACAATGGAGGGACTGATCTTAAAAGTTGTGCTAGATAGCAAAAAAATAAAAGAAGTTATCCCAATTAGATTTGAAATTAACCAATATTTTCAACCTGAGATTTCAAAAAGAGCAAAAGAAGAAAAAGAGAAAGAGCAAAAAGAGTCAAACGAAGAACCACTATTCGTTGTGAAGCCAATTTTGGCTCACTTGCCAGGTCAAATTGTAAAGTGTGTTTGGAGAATTTCTGGCATTCCTTCACCAAAGGGAGCCGCCTTTTCTCCAGACGGAAAAGAAATTTGGGTTACTTCTTTAATGAATAAAAATCGAGGAGTAATAATTTTTGATGCAAAAACCGGAGCTCATATTAAAGATATTGTTTTGCCA
>CAZGXQ010000047.1:0-10363 GCA_964530195.1 uncultured Candidatus Saccharibacteria bacterium
AAAAGTTTGACCTTGAAAAAGAAATTGAAATTGATGGAGAAAAAATAAGTCTTGGAATAAAAAAGGTCAATTTTAAAAAATAAATTAATTATGGCAGAACAAAAAAAACCTTCTTCGTTCTTTCAAAAATATGGAGGAAGATTGACAACCCAACAAATCGAACGGTTGTTAAACCAAATCTCAATGCATCCTTGGGAAAGAGAATATGTGAAAAGAGTTTTTGAGAGATATCATAGTTCTGTGTCTCCTCATATTACAGAAGAAGAATTTAAAAGAGGATTGGATGAAATGTTAAGAAATACTCAAGATCCAATTGAAAGGAATAGAATTGAGCAAATAAAAAGAAAATTTGGTCTGTAAAAATGTTTATTCATTATCGAACCCAGGGAATTATCCTCAAAAAAGAAGAAAGAGGGGAGAACGATCAATTATTTACTATATTCACAAAAGATTTTGGAAAATTGGAAATTTTGGGAAAGGGGATTAGAAAAATTACTTCAAAATTAAGAGCAGGAATGGAAATTTTTTATCTTTCAGAAATTGAATTCGTTCAGGGGAAAAATCAAAAAATTTTGACAGATGCAATTTTGATCAAAAAATATGAAAAAATAAGAAAAAATTTGTTAAAACTCAAAATAGCTTATAAGATTTCAGAAGTTCTTTCAAAGCTAATTAAAGGAGAGGAAAAAGATGAAAAAATTTGGAGTTTACTAAAAGATACATTTGAAAAATTAGAAAAGTATCAATTAAAAATTGATCGCATAAAATTAATTTATTATTATTTCCTTTGGAACCTAGTTTCAATTTTAGGTTATAAACCCCAGCTTTACTTTTGCATTTTGTGCGAAAAAAGATTAAAACCGAAAAAACTTTATTTCTTAAAAGAAGGAATTTCATGCGAAAATTGTTTTAAAAAAAATAAAGAAGGAGTTTTAATAACACCTGAATTGGTAAAAATTTTGAGGGAAATTTTAAAGGGGGAGTGGCAAATATTAAAAAGGTTGAAGATAGAAAAAAAGCATTTAAGAGAATTGCAAAAAATTTCAAATTTTTATCTGGAAAAAATTTTAGAAACTCAATGAAAAAAAGATTAAATTTAGTTTTCCCAATGATTCTTTTGTTAGTTATCATACTCTTTGCGTTCTTTTGGTATTGGAGAAAAAATGCCTTTTCTAAAGCGGATATAAAATTAGAAATAATTGGACCCCAAGAAGCTTCATTGCTGGAAGAAATTGAATACCTTGTAAAACTTAAAAACAACAGTCAATTTGCTTTAGATAAACCCCAATTAATTTTTATTGCCCCTGAGAATTCATTAAAGGATGGGAAAATTTTTGAAACCCAAGTTTTAGGGGAGGAAGAATTAGGAATTGCAATTTATCCGGGTCAAGAAAAGGTTTTTTCTTTTAAAATTCAACTTTTAGGAAAAGAAAAGGAGGCAAAAATTGCTAAAGTAAATTTTAGTTATCAACCAAGAAATTTAAAGGCAAGATATCACTCAGAAACTTCCTTTACTACTATTTTAAAATCAAGCCAAATTACTTTTGATTTTGATTTATCTCCGAAAATTCCGGCAGGACAAGATTTTGTCTTCAAGATTAACTATTTTTCTAATTTGGAAGTACCCCTTTCTGATTTAAGATGCCAGGTTGAATACCCTTCTCAATTTGCTTTTATTTCCGCTCAACCCCAATCTCTAGATATCAATGAATGGATAATTCCAGTTTTAAATAAATTTCAAGGTGGGAGAATAGAAATTAAAGGGAGAATTTCAGGACAGGTCGGAGAAGCAAAAATTTTTAAGGCAAGACTCGGAATGGTTAAAGATGGAAAATTTATTCTTTTGAAAGAAATCTCTAAGGGTGTAGAAATTATAAAACCTTTGCTTTATTTGCGCCAAGAAATTAATGGAAATCCAGAATATACTGCAATTCCTGGAGATTGGCTTCATTATGAAATCTATTTCAAAAATATCGGAGATAGTGATTTGAATAATTTGACTCTTTTTGTGAAACTTGAAGGAGAAGCCTTCGATCTCTCAACAATAAAGTCTGAATTTGGAATTTTTCACCCCTCAGATAATACAATTGTTTTTGAGGGGAAAAATGTACCCAAGCTTCAATATCTTTTGCCAATGGAAGAAGGGAAGGTTGATTTTTGGGTAAAAATAAAAGAAGATTTAGGAAATATTAAAGATCCGGTTTTGATAAATAAAGTTTTCTTGGGAGAAGTAAAACAAGAATTTGTTACAAAAATAAGCTCTAAATTAGAAATTGTTCAAAAAGGATATTATTTCGATGAAATTTTTGGAAATTCAGGACCGTTACCCCCAACCGTAGGACAAAAAACAACCTACACTATTTTGTGGCAAGTAAAAAATTATTATTCTGATGTTAAAGATGTAAAGGTTAAGGCGAAATTGCCAGAAGGAGTTGAGTTAACCGGAAATATTTTTCCAGAAGAGGAAAAAGCAAAATTTGCTTTCGATTCAAATTCAAAAGAAATTGTTTGGTCAGTAGGCGATGTCGAAAGAGGAAGCGGAGTTTTGAAATTAGGAAAAACAATTGCTTTCCAAATTTCTTTACTCCCAGATGAATCAATGAAGGGAAAAAGTCCAGAAATAATTTCTGAGGTGTTAATTGAAGGATTTGATGTTTGGACAGGAGCAAGAATAGAAAATAAAACACCAGCTTTAACAACCGCTTTACCAGATGATCCAAACATTAAAGAAGAAATGAAAATTGTTAAATAAAAATTATGGAGAAAAAACTAGAAAAAATTGTTTCTTTAGCAAAAAGGAGAGGATTTATTTTCCAATCTTCAGAAATTTATGGAGGAGTGGAGGGACTTTGGGATTTGGGACCATTGGGAATTTTAATGAAAAATAATATAAAAAATCTTTGGATTAAAAAATTTGTAATGGAAAAGGAAAATATTTTTTTAATTGAAGGAACATGTTTGATGCATCCTAAAGTGTGGGAAGCTTCGGGACATTTGGAACATTTTTCAGACCTTTTGGTTGAGTGTAAAAATTGTCATTATCGCTATAGAGCCGATCATTTAGCAGAAGGAAAGTTTATTGGAAAAGGAAAAGCGAGCCAAAAAGATCAATGCCCAAATTGTGGAGGAAAATCTTTTACAGAACCTCGAAAATTTAATTTAATGTTTAAAACTTTTTTAGGACCGGTAGAGGACAAAGCTCATCAAACTTATTTAAGACCCGAGACAGCCCAATCAATGTTTACTAATTTTAAAAATGTCTTAAACTCAATGAGGGCAAAGATACCCTTTGGGATTGCTCAAATTGGAAAATCATTTAGAAATGAAATAACTTTGGGGGATTTTATTTTTAGATTAAGGGAATTTGAAATTGCCGAAATTGAATATTTTGTAAGGCCAGAAGATGAAAATGAATTTTTTGAATTTTGGGTAAGAGAATGGGAAAATTTCTTTTTGAGTCTTGGAATTAAAAAAGAGAATTTGAGAAGGGTTGAGCATCCAAAAGAATCTTTAGCCCATTATTCAAAAAGGACAGTTGATATTGAATATAGATTTCCTTTTGGGTGGGCAGAATTGGCAGGAATTGCTAACAGGGGAAATTATGATTTAAAGAGACATTCCCAGTTTTCTGGTGAAGATTTAAGCTATTTTGATCAAAAAGAAAAACGAAAATATTTTCCTTCGGTAATCGAGCCGACTATGGGTTTAGAAAGAATAATTTTAGCTCTCTTATTAGATGCCTATGAAGAGATTCCAGGAGGAAGAACAAAAACTACAAAGCCAACAAAAGAAGTAGAGATTTTGCTAAGATTAGACAAGAAAGTAGCGCCTATAAAAGTTGCAGTTTTGCCATTAGTTAAAAATGAACCCAAAATTGTAGAAAAAGCAAGAAATATTTATGAAATTTTAAGGCCCCACTTTTTTTGCCTCTATGACGAAGTTGATTCTATTGGAAGGAGATATCGGAGAATGGATGAAATTGGGGTTCCGTTTTGTCTTACGATAGATTTTGAAAGTTTAGAAAAAGACGATTTAACTGTTAGAGATCGAGATACAATGGAGCAAGAAAGAATTTCTGTTTCAAATTTAATTGAATTTTTAAAAGAAAAATTGCAAAATTAAAAATATGTTTAAAAAATTGGTTTTAGAAAATGGGTTAAAAATCATTACTCTTCCCGATAAAAATACTCAGGCAGTAACGGTTTTAGTTTTGGTAAAAACTGGATCAAAATATGAAACAAAAGAGAAAAACGGAATTTCTCATTTTTTGGAACATATGTTCTTTAAGGGAACAAAAAAAAGACCTTCTCTTTCTGCAGTGGCCGAAGCTTTAGATAAAGTTGGGGGAATTTATAATGCTTTTACCAGTGAAGATTTTACTGGTTTTTTTGCAAAAGTTGATTCTTCGCATTTTGATTTGGCACTAGATTGGGTTTCTGATATTTTATTAAACCCTCTTTTTCCTGAGAAAGAAATTGAAAAAGAAAGGGGAGTAATTATTGAAGAAATAAACATGTATTATGATAATCCAATGAGCTATGTCCAAATTTTATGGCCTCAATTGCTTTATGGGGATCAACCTGCAGGTTGGCCAATAGCTGGAACAAAAGAAAGCGTAAGTAAAATTTCGAGAAATGATTTAATTGATTATTTTAAAACCCACTATCTTTCAAAAAATACCCTTGTCTGTTTGAGTGGAAACTTTAAGGAAAAAGAAGGAATAAAAAAGGTAAAAAAATATTTCTCAAAAATCAGAATTGGTGATCCAACAAAAAAACCTCCAGTTTTTGAAGATCAAAAAAAGCCAAATCTACTTTTTCAATTCAGAGAGACAGAACAAACCCATTTTTGTTTGGGGGTAAGAGGTTATAATCTTTTTCATCCAAAAAAATATGCTTTAGAAGTTTTGGGAGTAATTTTGGGGGGAATGTTTAGTTCAAGATTGTCAGTGATTTTTCGGGATAAATTGGGAATTGCCTACTATATTCATTCTGATGTTGAAAGCAATCCCGATACAGGTTTTTTAGTTACTATGGCAGGAGTAGACGCTAAGAATTTTGAGAAAGCAATTAAAATAATTTTAAGAGAATACAAGAGAGTTTCTGAGGAAAAGGTGCCACAAAAAGAATTAAAAAAAGCGAAGGATTATTTAAAAGGAAAATTGGCTTTAAGTTTGGAAACCTCAGATGCCAAAGCTTCTTTTTATGGTTTGCAAGAGATTTTAAAAGGTGAAATTTTAACTCCAGAACAAGTTTTCCAAAAAATTGAAAAAGTAGGTCAAAAAGAGATTCAAGAAGTAGCGAAAGATATTTTTAGACCAGAAAACCTAAATTTGGCTTTCGTTGGTCCGTTTAAAGAAGGAAAAAAAATTGAAAGATTGTTAAAAATATGAAAGAAAATTATGTTTTAGATATTTCCTGGAAAACTATTTTAAAGCTTTTTTTCTTTTTTGTTTTTCTTTATTTAGTCTTTTTAGTTAAAGATATTTTAAGTTGGTTAATCTTTGCCTTGATAATTTCAATTCTTTTGGATCCAGCCATTGAGTTTTTAGAAAGAAAAAAGATTCCTCGATTAGTTTCTACTTTTTGTATTTATTTATTCTTTGTTTCCTTTCTTTTCCTCATGATTTATTTTTCCGCTCTACCTCTTTTTAACGAACTTCAAAAAATTACCCATTTTTTCCCTCAATACTTTGAGAAACTTTCCCCTCCTTTAAGAAAATTAGGAATTGAAGCTTTTAAAGATATTGAAAGTTTTATTAAAAGCCTCCAGGATTGGCTTCTTTCTGCTTCAGGCGGGATTGTTCGTGCAATTTCTACTTTTTTTGGTGGAATTTTTTCTGCCCTCACAATTTTAACTTTATCTATTTTTATTTCACTTGAAAAAAACAAACTGAAAGAAGGAATAAAAACTTTCATTTCCAATTCAAAAGGAAATCAGATTTTGGAAATTTTGGAAAAATCTCAAAATCAAATCTCAGCTTGGTTTGGAATAAAAATTTTAGGATGTATTTTTGTGGGAATTTTGACCTTTATTTCCCTCAAGATTCTTAAAATAGATTATGCTGTATTTTTGGCAATTTTGGCTGGAATTTTAAACATTATTCCGATTATTGGACCAATTTTTGCAGGGGTAATAATGGTCCTTTTTGCGTTTTTTCAATCTACAATTTCAGCAATTTTAATTTTTCTAATTTTCTTTATAATTCAGCAAATTGAAGGTAATATTTTGATTCCAATTTTGAGTAAAAAATTTATTGGGATGTCACCTCTTTTGGTTTTAATTTCTCTTTTAATTGGGGGGAAGCTTTGGGGAATTTTGGGCGCAATTTTGGCTGTTCCAGTTTTTGGAATAATTTTTGAATTTTTGAAAAATTTGTTAGAAGCTAAAAAGGAATTAGAGTAAAATGGCAAATCTTTATATTGTAGCTACTCCAATTGGAAATTTAGAAGATATTAGTTTGAGAGCTCTTAGAATTTTAAAAGAAGTTGATTTAATTTTGTGTGAAGATGAAAGAGTGACAAGAAAGCTTTTAAATAAATATCAAATTAGAACCCCCATTTTAAGCTATCATCAACATTCAAAACTAAAAAAGGAAGAATATATTATTTCGCTTTTGAGAGAAGGAAAAAATTTGGCATTAGTTTCAGATGCTGGAACCCCTGGAATTTCAGATCCAGGAGGAAAGTTAATTAGTAGATTAGTAGAGGAGTTAATGAGTAATGAGAAAGTTAAAATTTCATCAACCCATCAACCCATCAACCCATTAACTATTATTCCAATTCCAGGTCCTTGTGCCATAACTTGTGCTGCTTCTGTTTCTGGGTTTCCAATGGATAGATTTTTATTTCTGGGATTTTTGCCAAAAAAGAAAAAAAGGAAAAAGTTTTTTGAGGAAATTTTGAAATCTAAATATCCAGTTATATTTTATGAATCACCCTATCGTTTAGTTAAAACCTTAGAAGAGTTGAAAAATCTAAATCAAAGATTCAAGATTTGTTTAGCAAAGGAGTTAACAAAAAAATTTGAAACGATTTATTACGGAGAGCTAGATGAGGTTTTAGAGAAAATTAAAAAAGAAAAAATAAAAGGAGAATTTGTAGTAATAGTCAAAAAAATCAATGAAAAATAAATTTTACATTACAACTGCCATAGATTATGTAAATTCCTCTCCTCATTTGGGGCATGCTTTAGAGAAAATTCAAGCTGATGTTATTGCAAGATATCAAAGAACAAAAGGAAAAGATGTTTTCTTTTTAACTGGTACTGATGAAAATTCTTTAAAAAATGTAAAAGCTGCAAAAGAAATGGGTATTTCAACCGAGGAGTTAGTAGACAAAAACGCAGCCAGATTTTATCAGCTAAAAAAAGCCCTCAATTTATCGTTTGATGATTTTATTAGAACTACTCAAAAAAGACACAAAAAAGGAGTTCAAAAATTTTGGTTAGCTATTAAAAAAGATATTTACAAGAAAAAGTATCGGGGACTTTATTGTGTAGGTTGTGAAGAGTTTTACAAAAAAGAAGAATTAGAAAATGGACTTTGCCCAGAACACAAAACAAAACCAGAAATAATTGAAGAAGAAAACTATTTTTTTGCTCTTTCAAAATATCAAGATAAATTAAAAAGAATAATAGAAAAAGGGGAAATTAGAATCGTTCCAGAGAGTAGAAAAATTGAAGTTTTAAGTTTTATTGAAAAGGGTTTGGAGGATATTTGTATTTCTCGCTCAATAGAGAGGGCTCACGGTTGGGGAATTGAGGTTCCAGGAGACAAAACTCAAGTTATTTGGGTTTGGTTAGATGCCTTGTCAAACTATATTACTGCTCTAGATTACGGAAAAGACGGAGAAAAATTTAAAAAATATTGGCCAGCAGACCTTCATGTGATTGGAAAAGGAATTTCAAGGTTCCATTGTATTTATTGGCCAGCTTTTTTAATTTCTGCAAAATTACCCCTTTCCAAAATGGTTTTTATTCATGGCTACATTACAGTTGAAGGTCAAAAGATGTCAAAGTCTTTGGGAAATGTTGTAGACCCTTTTTTTGTAGTAGAAAAATTTGGAACTGATGCTTTAAGATACTTTCTTTTAAGAGAAGCTTCGCCTTTTGAAGATGTAGATTTTACTTTTGAAAAGCTCAAAAAAAGATACAACGATGACTTGGCAAAAGGTTTGGGAAATTTAGTTGCAAGAATAATTTCTTTGGCAAAAAAATTTAAAATTTCAAAATCAAAAGAAGTTAAAGATGAAGCTTTAAAAAGAAATTTAAAAATCTCAGAGAAAAAATGGAAAGAAAATTTAGAAAGTTTTCAATTTCACGAAGCTTTAAGGGTAATTTTTGATTTTATTTCTTTTTGCGACAAATTTATTAATGAAAAAAGACCCTGGGAAAAAGAAAATAAAAAATTCATTCCTGACTTACTCTTTGCCCTAGAGTCAATCTCAAAGCTTTTGAATCCGTTTTTGCCAGAAACATCAAAAAAGATTTTATCTCAAATTAAAACAAGAAAGAAAGAAATTTTGTTTCCTAAAATTGAATAAGGTCTTGACTTTTTACTTATTTGGGTTAAATTAAAATTATTCCACTTTATTTAAGGAGGGAGAAGATGGCAAAGAGGGGAAAGAAAGGCTATGTGGGAGAGGTAGTTAAATTCTATTGTCCCTTTTTGAGAAAACGAGTCCCTCATGTTCTTATTGAAGTTTCTGGCAATCCCCATCCAAAATATTTTTGGAAGTGCACAAAAGAAAACTGTGAAAAATCAAACTGTAAGCGTTTCAAATATGGAAGGAAAAAAGATCTTTCAGAACATTAGGCGGGCTTTGCCCGCCTTTTTCACTTGACATGAGTTTTTGATTGATTAAAATTTAAAATATAAATACCATGAACCAAATCCAAAAACAAAAAAGCGTCATCTCCTTAGCTCTCGGTATGTTGTTTATTATTATTTTGACCCGCGGAGGGCTAGGGAGATGGCGTTTTAGATAAATAATAAAAATTTACTCAAACTCCTTAGCCCTCCAGAAAAACTGGAGGGCAATTTAATTTATGAGAGGAGAAAAAATAAAAATAGTTAAAAGCGAAAATTTAAACGAAATCTTAGATCTAAAGAAAACGATCATTTCTTGTTTGCCAAATTTGAAAAAGAAGACAACAAAAACTTATTTGAAAAACAAAATTAAAAACAAAGAAGGAGGAATAATTAAAGCAGTCTTTAGAAAAAAGGTTTTGGGATTTTTGGCCTGGTTAAAAGAAACAGAAACCACAGCTTATATTTGGTGGTTAGTCGTTAAGAAAAAATATCAAAGAAATCATTTGGGTTCAAAGTTAATGAAAGAAGCTTTGAAAGAATTAACAAAAAGAGGATTTAAAAAAGTTTGGGCAAAAATCAAAAATGATAACTTTTCCGCTTTGTCTTTGGCTTTAAAATTTCATTTTTTCATTGAAGGAATCTCGAATGAAGATCAAATTTTTACAGTTATTGTGGCAAAAAACTTATCAAAAAAGGAGGTGAGAGAAAGTGGCTAAAGAGAAAGCAGTGAAGTGTCCAAAGTGTGGAGAAAAAGAAAATGTGATTTCATTCACCATACCTCTAAAAGGAGGAAAAGAAATTGAAGTTGTTTGGTGTCGGAGTTGTGAAAACGTGGAAGAAATGAAGGGGGTGGAAGATGCCGAATAGGGGTAAAAAAGGACTTCCAGGAGAAAAAATCTGGCAGTGGTGTAAAAAGTGTAAAAAGAAAACATGGCACATATTTACTCAAGATAATCCTGGATCAAAATTTTGGTGGGAATGCCAGAAATGCCATACAAAAATTCCAGGAAGGCTAAACAAAAAAGCTCTTTTTAAGGATTAATTGGTGGGCAGTTTCGCCCACCTTTTTTGTAAAAGAAAAAAGAAGACAATTGCAATAAAAAATTTTTGTCAATAAAAAACTTTGGGTAAAATAAAAGAATGAGTCTTTTGATTAAAAATATAATTTTGGGAGAAAGAAAAATTGATATTTTTGTTGAGAATGGCAAAATTTCAAAGATTAAAAAGAGTTTGAATTTAAAGGCAAAAGAAAAAATTGATGCAAAGGGAGAAAAAGCAATTTTGCCAGGTTTTGTAAATTGTCACACTCATTCAGCAATGATTTTACTTCGTGGTTTTGGAGAAGGACTTTCTTTGAAAGATTGGTTAGAAAAAGTAATTTGGCCCCTAGAAGAAAAACTAACAGAAGACGATGTTTATTGGGGAACAAAATTAGCTTGTTTGGAAATGATAAAATCAGGAATTACCACTTTCAATGAAATGTATTTTTATCCAAAAGCACAAATTGAGGCAACAAAAGAAATGGGGCAGAGGGCAATTTTGGGTTTGGTT
>CAZGXQ010000048.1:0-7476 GCA_964530195.1 uncultured Candidatus Saccharibacteria bacterium
AATTGAGAAAAATGTAATTTTTACTGGAGCTATACCTCATTCTAAAATTCCTGCTTATTATCAAGCAGCTAATGTTTTTGTTTTTTCCTCTCAAACTGAAACCCAAGGAATTGTAATTTTAGAAGCGATAGCTTCGGGATTGCCTGTAGTAGCTTTAAAAGATGAAGCTTTTAAAGATATGGTGGTTGAAAACAAAAATGGGTTTTTAATTAAAAAAGTTTCTCCAAAAAGTTTTGCTAAAAAAGTTTTAGAAATTTTAAAGAATTCTTCTCTTTGTAAAAAATTTTCTTTAAACTCTCAAAAAATCGCTTCTTTTTTTTCAGAGAAAAACCAGGCAAAAAAATTAATCAAAATTTACAAAAGCTTATTAAAAGGTTAACTTCGATTTAATTATTCTCCAATAATGAGGTAGCTCTTTAATCTGATCAAAAAATGGTTCCTCGCTATAACATCTAATTGCAACATAACATCCTCCACAGGAATTTTTCTCTGAAAAATTTTTCCTCAAATCTTCCAAATTTTTAAATTTTACTCTTTTTAAAGAACAGGGGACAAGAAAACCATCTGGCATTACGACTAAAAACGAAAAGCCTGCTTGACAATTTGGAATGTATCCAGTTTCTAAAAATTTTAAAAATTTCAAAAGACCATTCTTTGAATTGACTATAAAATCTGTTTTTTCTTGAAGTGAAATTAATTTTTCAAAAATCTTCCTTAACTCATCTTTTTCTTTTTCGTCTCGAATGCAAAGTGCTTTATCACCTGTTCTTAAGGGAGTGTAAGCTGAATAAGAAATTTTTACTCCCCATTCTTTTGCTTTTTTTGCCAAAGAAATGATTTCTCTAAAATTTTCTCTGGTAATTGCCGAGTTTAAAACAATATCATCAAATCCATGTTTTGAAAGTTTTGGAATTACTTTTTCTAAATGGGAAAACAATCCAGGATGTCTTCTAAAGTCATCGTGTCTTTTGTCAGGAAAATCAAGAGAGATTGATAATTGGTTAAGACCTGCCTCTTTCAATTTCAAATAAATTTCTTCGGTCAACAAAACTCCATTAGTAACCAAAATTGTGTAGGGCAAATTTCCAAATTGCTTTGTCGCTTTAACTATTTCAAAAACATCTTTTCTCAAAAGGGGTTCTCCTCCTGAAATTTGAACAACCAAAGGTTTCAGTTCTTTTACAATTTTTGCATAATCTTTTGGCTCAATTTGACTCTCTCCTTTTTTAATTCCTCCAAGATCGCAATGTTTGCAATTGCAATTGCAAGAAAGAGTAACCTCAAAAGAAACTGTTAAAAGCTGAGGGGTAAAAAGATTAGAAACTCTCGAGATTATAAATTTTAGTTGATCTATTAAAGAAAGTTTATTCATTTGATTTTAAAAATTTTTTCTTTTTAAAAAGGAGCAAAAATCTCGTTTTTAAAATTACTCCTTCCATTTTTAACCTTTCAAGAAAGCCCTTTAAAACTCCATATTTTCTTTCTTTAATTACCATCTTCAATCCCTTTAATTTCACATATTTTACCGGAATTTTATTCACTTTACAATAAAAATTTAGAGCAGTTTCAATTTCAAAACCTTTTACAAATTCTTCTGGTAAATTTTCAAAAATTTCTCTTTTTAAAGCTCTTTCCCCGCCAAAAGCTAAAAGTGGATCAATTTTTAAAAGCCACAATGGTGTCTCTCCAATTCTATCCCTAATTCCAATTACCATTCCTGCTTCTCCATCCAAAATTGGTTGAATTAGTTGAGAAGCATGCTCAGGAGTTAAACCAATTAAATCTGCATCGAAAAAGGCGATAATTTTAGCGTCAGTATTTTGAACCCCTTTTTTCATTGCTCTTCCCTTACCCTCTCTTTCTTTTCCTTCCAAAACCTTTACCCCAAAGGACTTAGCAATTTGAGAAGTTTTGTCTGTTGAACCATCGCTTACCACAATAATCTCATCGATTTCTTTTGCCTCTTTTAAAGCTTTTAATACATTGGCGATAGTTTTTTCTTCATTAAATGCTGGAACAATTGCTGCTACTTTTTCTCTTTTTAAACCTTCTACCATTTTAGATATTTGCTTATTTTTAATGATACTTTTTCATCTCGATCATAAAGGAGTCGATTTTTAATTATTGATTTTTTTTCTTTGAGAGGAAAAATTTCATTAATTGGGCTCAATCTTTTAAAAAGAATAATCGGAAAAGAAATGAGAGTTAAAAATCCAACGCTTTGGAAAGAATTAAAAAATGGAGAAAAAACTAAATAAGATCCTAAAAACAAAAATGTGGCTATTGGAGAATTAAGAATAAAAGTAAATAAAATAAACAAAATTAAAGAAATTACGGCAACTTCTGGAGAGAAAAAAAGGGTAGCCCCCAAAAAAGTTCCTATTCCCCTTCCACCTGCAAACTTTAAAAAAATTGACCAATTATGACCTAAAATTGCAAAAAATCCGCTTAAAATTTGAATTTGAATTGAGCCTCCCAGCTTTTTAGCTAAAAAAACTGCCAAATATCCTTTAAAAATATCTAAAACTCCCACTATTGCTCCTTGCCATTTCCCTACATGTCTATAAACATTGCTTCCTGAAGTTTTTCTCCATCCGATAGAAAGAACATTTTTCCCCGTAGTTAAACGCACCACAATATAACCCCAAGGAATTGAACCTAAAAGGTAACTCAAGATTAAAATAAAAATTGGCTGGTTCATAATTTAGATAATTTTTCCAAAAATGAAAGTAAAATTGGATCGTCGCATTTTTCAAAAGCCCATTCAAAAAGAGGAGTTAGAGTAATTTTGTATTTTTTGTGATACAAAACCCCTTGAATTAAGACTGCTAAAACATTGACTTGATTTAAAAAGATTGCTTCTGCGCTTGAAACCTTTCGATATTCTTCCCAAAGACTTATAATTTCTTTTCTAAGTCCTGGTTCCAAGCTTAAAGTAAGTTTTTCCATTGCCTTTTTTTCTTTATTATATTGTCTTAGAAATCTTTTTGCTTTTTCATATTCTGGAAGTCTCGGCCATTTTTTTAAAATTTCTTTTCTTTTTTTAATTTGAGAAGGCAATTTTTCAATGTAAGGGATTGTATCTCCGATTATTACTGCTGAAATTTCATGAGAAAGAGCCATTTTTAAAAGTTTTGTCTGATTCAAATGCTTCTTTTCTCTTCCAAAAATCCAAGCTAATAAACTTGTGAAAAAAATATGTTCTGCTACAGACTCTGCGTTTTTAATTCCCCAAGCCTTCCAATAAGTTCTTTCCATTCTTTTTAGTTTTCCAATTTTCAAAATAAATTCTAAAATCCCTTTTAATTCTTTCTCTTGTGTTGACTTTGGAAAGGTTTTTCGATGATAAAACTTAATTTGAATTACTTTTAGAAATTCCAAAAGCAGGGGGTCAAAAATTTTTTCTTCTGCAATTTCCCACCAACCCCTTCCACTCTTTTTTGGTCCTAAGTACTCTAAAGATTGGATCAAATTTTCTATCCAATCTACCTGACGAGTAAATTTTCCCTCTGCCGAAAACCCTTTTTCATAATCTAACCAGCGAAAAAAAATTTCATTTCTTAAATTTTCTTTTAAGGGTTGAATTAATTTCAAAAGGGACTTTCTTTCGTTCTCAAATTTAATTTTTGACATTTTCTCTTTTTCTTCTTTTGACAACCTAATTCCTTTCATTAAAATCTCTCTATCTCTTTTCTTCCTTACATCCAAGTTTTCATAATAAAAAAGCGGGGTTACATCCCCCGCATAAACTTCGCACAAATCATGGGAAAGAGCGCACTGAATTGCCCTTTTCAAATTTAATCCCTTTTTCCAGCCCAAACAATAAGTTAAAAAAGAAACTCTAAAAATGTGTTCTGCAATTGTTTCTGGATTTTTCACTCTCCAGATAATCCAACCTGTCCTAATTGTTTCTTTTAGCTTGTTTACTTCAACTAAAAAACGAAGAATAGAATCCATAAAAATAATGTTTAATCAATCTAATTGATATTTAATTTTTTTAATCTTATAAACAACTTTTATTGGAGAAACAATTGTTACTTTTTCCCCTATTTTGCGTCCCAAAAGCGCTTTTCCAACCGGTGATTCGTAAGAAATTTTTCCCTCGCTTGGATTTGCTTCTAAACTTTCAACTATCATAAATTCATTAATTTTCCCTTCCTCATCTTCTAAAGTTACTTTTGCTCCTAAATCTACAACATTTCTTTTTTCCTTTGGTGGAGGTTTAATTAACTGGACATTCTTTAAAATATTTTCTAATTCCCTAAGCCTAAAATCTAAAAACATCAAATCTTCTTGCATTGCCAAATATTCAGGATTTAAATCTTCAGAATGCAAAATTTCTGGTTTTTCTCCACTAGTTTTTATTTGTTTTAATTTCTTCAATTCTTCGTATTCCTTTTTCACTCTCTCTAGCCCTTCTTTTGTGAGATAAAATTTTTTTGCCATAAATTTTTTGAAGCCTCCCTTTTAGGGGAGGCTTGGTTTTTTTAATCTGTTTGTTTTTTTATTTTTTAATTTTTTCTTTCAAACCTCCCCCTAAAAGATAAAATATAAAAGAAAAAATCAATTTTGGTTCTTAGACAATAAAATTTTTTCTCCCTGCTCACTTTCATGAACTATTTTTATTATAGTTGTCCCCCAAAATCTGTCAAGATGTAAAAAAGATGGTAAAATTAAAAATATGATTGAAATAGATGGAGGTTATTTAGAGGGTGGAGGACAAATTTTAAGAACTGCGACTGCTTTGGCAGCAATTTTAAAAGTGCCTTGTCGAGTTTTTAATATTAGAAAAGGCAGAGAGGAACCTGGATTAAAAACTCAACATTTAATGGGATTGCGCGCTTTGAAAGAATTAACTAACGGAAATTTAGAAGGTGATAAAATTGGCTCCACAGAAATTGTTTTTTGGCCAGGAGAAATTAAAAAGGAAAAAATCTCAGTGAAAATTGAAACTGCAGGCTCTATTACTTTAATTCTCCAATCTCTGATTCCTACTTGTCTTTTTGCTCCATTTCCTATTGAAATTGATTTTGATGGTGGAGCTACAGATACTTTTTTTGCTCCAACCTTAGATCATTTTCGTTTTGTTTTTTTAAAAATTTTAGAAAAAATGGGGGCAAAAGTTGAAATTGAGATTTTAAAGAGAGGTTACTATCCAGAAGGAGGAGCAAAAATTAAAGTAAAAGTTTTCCCCTCAAATCTAAAACCTATCAACTTAACAGAAAGAGGGGCTTTTAAAAAAATTTCAATTTTTTCTGTAGCGAGTGATTTTTTAAAAGGAAAAAAGGTGGCAGAAAGGCAAGTTTTTGGAGCAAAAGAGGTTTTGGGAAAATTAAATCTGGAAATTGAAGAAAAAATAGAATATCTCAAAACAAATTGTCCTGGAAGTAGTCTTTGTATTGTAGCTGAATTTGAAAAGACAATAATTGGAGTAGATAGTCTTGGAAAATTAGGGAAAAGAGCAGAGGATATTGGAAAGGAAACAGCAATTTCTCTTTTGGATGAAGAAAAAACAGGAGCTTGTTTGGATAAATTTTTAGCAGATCAAATTTTAATTTATATGGCTTTAGCAAAGGGAAATAGCAAGGTAACCGTAAGCCAACTTACTTCTCATTTAAAAACAAATATTTGGACAATCGAAAAATTTGTAAAAGGAAAATTTAAAATAGAGGGGAATATTGTTTCCTTTTCTCATTTGTGAAAATAATTTTTGCAAAAAATTTGGGGTTTTGTTTTGGCGTAAAACGGGCTTTAAAGATTGTTGAAAACTCAATTAAAAACGATTCAAAACCAATTTATATTCTTGGAGAAATTATCCATAACGAAAGAATAATTCAAAAATTAAAGAAAAGAGGAGTAAAAATTTTGTCTTCTCCAAAAAAAGTTCAAAAAGGCACCTTAATTATTAGAGCTCATGGTTTTCCCCCTTTTAAGATTGCCAAAAAAGTTATTTTGCGCGATGCAACTTGCCCTTTTGTCAAGAAAGTTCAAAATTTAGCTCAAAGATTACAAAAAAATGGATACCAAGTAGTGATTTTTGGAAAAAGAGATCATCCGGAAGTGATTGGAATTTCTGCTTTTGCAAAAAATAAGGCTTTGGTTGTTGAAAATAAATCTCAAGCAGAAAAGCTTCCAAAATTTAAAAAAATTGCTCTTCTTTCCCAAACAACTGTTAACGAAGAAGAGTTTTTTGAAATTCTTAAAATTTTAAAAAAGAAAGCAAGGGAAGTTGAATATTTTGATACTATTTGCCCTCAAGTGAAATCGCGTCAAAGAGAATTAAAAGAAATTTTAAAAAAGGTGAGGACAGTTTTGGTTGTTGGTTCAAAACTTTCTTCAAATACTCAAAAATTAGCAGAAATTATCAAAAATTCAAGGAAAAAACTAATCTGGGTAAATTCTCTCAAAGAGTTGAAAAGAAAAAATTTAAAGGGAATTCCTTCTTTAGGTGTAGTTTCTGGAACATCAGCTCCAGATTTTGAGGTCGAAAAAATAAAAAACTACTTAGTCAAAGCTTGATGAAGATTTACCAAACCCGCTCCATAAAGATTGTCTTTACCAGGTTCTCCTAAATCGAAGGCAGTTTGTTCTAATTTCTGTTTTACTTCATCAGGGGTACAAACATTGTCATTATCGAGATCGCATTTTTTAGCATCGATCACAAGAGCTGCAGCTCCTGTAACATGAGGAGCAGCCATTGAAGCTCCGCTTAAAGTTTTGTAAGTTGAGCCTTTATAAGTGGAGTAAATATTTACCCCAGGGGCAGCCAGATCAATTTCTGGACCTCGAGAAGAAAAAGAGGCAATTTGATCATTCTCGTCTGTGGCAGAAACTGCAATTACCTCAGGATAAGCAGCAGGATAAAGTACAGAACCACCAGTATTCCCTGCAGCAGCAACAATTGTGACTCCTGCATTATAAGCTTTAATAATTGCCTCGTGAAATGACTGAACGTTCTCTGATGTTCCTAAACTCATGTTTACAACTTGCATTCCATTTTCTAGTACCCATTGCAATCCTTCAATAACGTCTGAAAGATAGCCAGACCCTGATGCATTTAAAACTTTAATTGCATAGAGGTCAATTTTGGGTCCCACTCCCACTACTCCAATATTGTTGTTTAGTGCTGCAATAATTCCAGCAACATGGGTTCCGTGTCCGTTATCGTCATTGGGTGATTTTGAAGGATTTATTGCGTTGTATCCTCCTTTAATGTTTTCTTTAAGATCAGGATGTTTTAAATCGATCCCAGTATCAATCACTCCAACTTTTACTAGATCGCCAGTTGAAATTGACCAAGAGATTTCAGCATCAACACGATCAATATTCCAAGTTAAAGTTTGAGGAGGTTGAGGCTTTGATCTTCCCCTAATTTTATTTGATCTTCCAAGAGCAAATACCTCAACATCTGGATCAATCCTTAAAATTTCAGCCCTCTTTACTAAATTTTTCTCTGCCTGAGGAGTTAACCAAACT
>CAZGXQ010000049.1:0-5824 GCA_964530195.1 uncultured Candidatus Saccharibacteria bacterium
CTTTAAAAAGCTCCTCGGGTAAAAGCGTTTCTTTACTCAAAGGCTCCTCTAAAATCCTCGAACTTTCTCCACTTATAGGATCCCACCTAAGTTCTACCCAAACCTCTTTCTCCGTAAAACCACAAGTCGCATCCAAAATTCTTTCTTTATAAACCTCCCTTTTAAACTCCAACATCCTTCCTTGAGCTTTACTAACTAAATAGTCCCTTTGTCAAGCCCTTCTCACATCTTTGGTGCATGGGTATAAACATAGGTACCACCTTGGAGAAGGAGGAACAGAGAGGGTAGAGGTTACCTATCTCATCCTTTAGGTCTTTCGCAAGGTTGATCCTCGGCATCTCAGGTAAGACCGTCAGAAGGGTAACAGAAGATCAAAAAGCTCACCGAGGAAGCGTAAGGTGGAGTTTGTTAAGGTCCAATGAGGTTTTTAAAACTTTTGTTAAGGCCATTTTAAGGAGGTAAGGAGGGGCTCAACGCCCCTTTATGAGTATGAACAGATGCAGGTGAATAGAACTTTATGGCATTGAGTGGTGGATTTTTTGAGTTTCATTGGGGCTGTGTTTTTGAGCCCTGGTGTTGGTGTGGGTGAGGGCCCATAGGGTCAGGTAGCAATGAGTTCTGTGGGGTAAGTCCGAAGAAACAGGTTGCTCGGATCAGGGATTGAGCATGTAAAAAAGGGGATGGGACCGCTTCAGGCTCTAATAGAAAGGGCCCATCGCTCAGATGATGAGGAATTTTACCTGATCCATCTTGTTGAGAAAGGATGAATCCAAGGCTTCTCACCCTCCCCTTCCACCTCAAAACTGGTACCGATCTCTTTACCCCTTACCCTCTCTCACAGCTTTATTTACTTGACAAACTCAAAACATGGACTATGATAGGTAATGAAAAATTAATTTGATTTACCTAAATGTTGCAGGAAGTCATCTTCCCCTGGATCAAGCGCAGGTATCTTAAACTCCTCAGCGAGTTCAAAAACAGACCCTTCACTTTTGAAGAAGTCTTTAATCTCCTGCAAAAAGAATTCGAAGACGATGAAAATCAGACTAAAATTATCCTTTCAGAACTTAAGAGAGGAGGGTATTTACAAGTGTATCGAAATCCTCAAAACAAAAGAGAAAAGATTTACAAGTTAAAATCTTTGGCCGAGAAGATTAATCATATAAATACAAAAGATGATCTAATTAACCTTTTAAAACAAGCTGCCGACTTAATTCGAACAAGAGTTGATTATACTTTTATTTTGCTTTTACTTTTTTACAAAGCTTACTCTGATAAGTGGGAAAAGGAATTTGAAGAAGAAAAAAAGAAATTAATAGAAATAGGATGGGAAGAAGCGGAAGCGGTTAAAGAGGCAGCATCTGAGTATTATCACACCTTTAACTTCCCTCAAGAATATCTTTGGGAAAACATCAGAAGAGATCCACAGAGAATTTCAGAAAAATTTTCTATAGCAATGAAAAGACTGGCTGAACTTAATCCAGATTATCATGATATTTTCACTCAATTTGATTTTCATCAATTCACAAGCAACCCGGAGAATGCAATAATTTTAAATCAATTAGTTGAGCTTTTTAGCAAATTTTCCTTTAAAGAAATTCCTGGAGACATCTTAGGAGACGCCTATGAGTGGATATTAAAGTATTTTGCTCCAACAAAAGCAAAAGAAGGAGAGGTGTATACTCCAAGAGAAGTTATAAAGCTAATGGTTGAAATTTTAGACCCAAAACCGGAAAAATGGATTTATGACCCAGCTTTGGGTTCTGGGGGAATGCTTATCATTAGTTATAAATTTGTTGAGGAAAAATACGGAAAGGAAAAAGCAAACACCTTGTTTTTATATGGCCAAGAAGCAAATTCAAAAACTTTAGCTTTAGCCAAGATGAACATGCTTTTGCACGATATAAAAAACTTCTATTTTGCTCTTGGAGATACTTTACTTTTCCCGAAGTTTAAAGAAGGAAATAGTATTAAGCAATTTGATTACGTAATCGCCAATCCTCCTTGGAACCAAGACGGCTATGATGAAGATACTTTAAAGAAAGGAGAATATTGGAGAGAAAGATTTAAGTATGGATTTACTACAAAACAGTCGGCGGATTGGGCTTGGATTCAACATATGCTTGCTTCAGCCAAGGAAAAAGTTGCAGTTGTTATTGATACAGGAGCTGTTTCAAGAGGGGGAAGAGAAAAATTGATAAGACAAAGGATAGTTGAAGAAGATTTAATTGAAGCGGTAATTTTACTTCCAGAAAAATTATTTTACAACACAGGAGCTCCAGCGGTTATTATTGTATTTAATAAACATAAACCTGAAGAAAGAAAAGGGAAAATTTTATTAATTAATGCAAGTAAGGAAATCGAGCCAGGGAAAAAACAAAATACATTATCAGAGGAAAATATACAGAAAATTGTTGAGACATATAAGGAATTTAAAGATATAGAAAAATTTGCAAAGGTAATAACTATAGAAGATGCGAGAGAAGCTGATTATAATCTGAGCCCGTCAAGGTTTGTAAGTATTGCGGAAGAGGAAGAGTATAGAAGTATCGAAGAGATAGAAAAAGAATTAGATGAGTTAGAGGATTTACACATTAAATTGAAAGGGAAGATTAAAAATATTTTGCAAGCTTTAAAATTAAAGCAATGTTCTTATAATGATTGAGAAAAATAATTTTAAACAAAAGTTATCTGAAAATTTATCCAAAATAGAAAAAATGATAGGTTATGAATTTACTTGCCTTTTACTTTTCTATAAGGCTTATTCTGATAAATGGGAAAGAGAATTTGAGGAAGAGAAAAAGAAATTAATAGAAATAGGATGGTCAGAGGAGGAAGCAATTAAAGAGGCAGCATCTGAGTATTATCACACCTTTAACTTCCCTCAAGAATACCTTTGGGAAAACATCAGAAGAGATCCACAGGGGGTTGTAGGAAAATTTTCTAATGCAATGAAAAAATTAGCTGAACTTAATCCAGATTATCAGGATGTTTTTTCTCAATTTGACTTTTCTAGATTTAGCGATAGCGATAAGCAAAAGAATCTGGCTGAGTCTGTTGAATTATTAAGTGAGTTTTCCTTTAAAGAAATTTCTACAAATATAATAGGTGAGGTGTATGAATTGATTTTGGAAAATTATGCTCCAGAAAAACCAAAAGAAGGAAAATTATATACTTCACGCGATATTATAAGATTAATGATTAAACTTTTAGACCCTAAACCTGAAAAAAGCATTTATGATCCTGCAGCTGGATTTGGTGGAATGTTAATTAGCGCATATAAGTATATATCTTCTAATTATGGTAATGAAGAAGCTAAGAAAATCATGTTATATGGACAGGAACTAGATGACACTATTTATGTATTAGGAAAATTGAATTTAATGCTTCATAATATAGAAAATGTAGATTTTAGAAAAGGAGATTCTATATTATTCCCTAAATTTAAAGAAGAAAATTTTATCAAAAAATTTGATTATGTAATTTCTAATCCGCCTTGGAATCAAAAGGATTATAATACAAATGATTTAAAAAGAGGAGAGCATTGGCGAGAAAGATTTATGTATGGACTTACAACAAAAAAGTCGGCGGATTGGGCTTGGATTCAACATATGCTTGCTTCAGCCAAGGAAAAAGTTGCAGTTGTTATTGATACAGGAGCTGTTTCAAGAGGTAAAAGAGAAAAATTAATTAGACAAAAAATCATAGAAGATGATTTAATTGAATCTGTAGTTCTAATTGCAGAAAAGGTTGTTTCTAAAAAGAGTACTCAAGCGGTAATTATTGTATTTAATAAAAATAAAGCAACAGAAAGAAAGGGGAAATTTTTATTAATTAATGCAAGTAAGGAATTTAAGCCAGAGAGAAGTAAAAATATATTGTCAGAGGAGAATATTGAAAAAATTGTTGATGTTTATAGAAATTTTAAAGAAATTAAAGGATTAAGCAGAATAATAACCTTAGAGGATGTAAGAGAAGCTGATTATAATCTGAGCCCCTCAAGGTTTGTAAGTATTGCGGAGGAGGAAGAGTATAGGAGTATTGAGGAAATCAAAGTAGAGTTAGAGAGATTGGAAGAAGAGAGGAGAATGGTTGAGGAAAAAATTATAAAAATTTTAGAGAAATTTTAAAACATGCAGGAGAATTACCTTTTTTATAAAAAGGGTCAACTAACAAATTATTTTAACTATATTAAAGCTGAGGCCAAAAAAGAAATTAACGAATTTTCTGAAGAATATATTCTTAATGTAAATGAAGAAAATTTAACAAAAGCTTTAATAGAAAAATATTTTTTAATGGTACCTGCTTTAAAGTTGGATAAAATATATCAACTTGAACCAGAAGAAGTAGATATAGAAGTGCCCTTTTTTCAAGATCCAATAATTAGAAAAGCTTTTAAACAAATCAAATCAAGATATACAAAAGGGACAAAAATTACTATAGTAATTCCTTTTGATGGAAATCCTGAATTGTTCGATTTTCAGCCATCTACCTATCTTGCCAAGCTACCACAAGGTAAAGGTTTAGGAAATGAGTTATATTTAGAGTATAAAAGTGAATATGATAAAAACACACTAAAAAATGAAATAAATTCCGATATTCAATTAATACAGAAGTACATAAATTACTTAAAAGAAGATATAGATAAGTTTAACTCATCATTGGAAAATTATATAAGAAATTTAATCAATGCGAGAAAAAGTAGACTATTACAAGCAAGAAATTTAGCAATGTCTTTAGAAATTCCTATTAAAAAACGAACAGATGCACCTTTAACATTTCCTATTTCTATAAGAAAAAAAATTGAGTTGCCAAAACCTACAACTGAAAAATTTGAGCCAGAACCAACACTTTCAATGGAAATATATGAGGAAATTATAAGAATGCTTCAAAATATGATCATTGCTATGGAAAGAAGTCCGAAAACTTTTTCAAAATTAAAAGAAGAAGAATTAAGAGATTTTTTTCTTGTTGTTTTAAATGCTAACTTTGAAGGAGAAGCTATAGGAGAAGTGTTTAATTATAAAGGTAAAACAGATATTCTTATAAGGCATGAAAATAGTAATGTTTTTATAGCTGAATGTAAATTTTGGAGAGGAAAGGAGGCATTTTTAAAAACAATTGATCAGCTTTTTAAATATGTCACCTGGCGTGATACTAAACTTGCAATTTTAATATTCAATAGAGAGGGCAATTTAAAAACAATATTAGAAAAAATTCCTAAGTTAGTAGAAACACATTCTCTTTATAAAAGAAATTTGGAGATTGAAGGAGAAACTAAATTCAGATACATATTTCATATTCCAAACGATCCAAACAGAGAAGTAATTTTAACAATAATGGTTTTTGATATACCAAAAAGCTAGTTTCTATGATGTGGATAAGAAAAAAATTAGGGGAGATTTGTGAAAATATAAAAAAGGAGAAAGCTCCTATAGGTGAATTTCCATATATAGAAATTGGAAATATTGATGTCAACAGTAAAAGAATAATTTTTACTGAAAAAGGAGCAGTTAATGGAAGTATTTTTGCTCCTGAGAATTCAATTTTGATATCTCGAGTAAGACCTACAAGAGGAGCGGTTGCTTTTTTAGATAAAAAAATAGCTGTTTCATCTGCTTTCACAATTATTAAACCAAAAACAGATTATAACCCCAAGTTGTTATTTTATTTTTTAGCGTGGAATAAAAAATTTTTCGACTATTTAGGTGAAAAACAAAAAGGAACTAATTATCCATCGGTTAGAGAAAAGGATATTTGGGAATTTGAGCTTACTATCCCCCAAAACAAAAAGGAACAGCAAAAAATTGTAAAGGTTCTTGAC
>CAZGXQ010000050.1:0-6169 GCA_964530195.1 uncultured Candidatus Saccharibacteria bacterium
ATTTTCTAAATTTTTATTTACCAATTCTATTGTTTTGTTTAAAGCTCTCAAAATTCTCTTGTCACTCAATGTTAAACCTTTAATTTTTAATTTTAAATTATAGTTTCGACTTTTGATTTTTGAACTTTGAGTTTGGAGTAAAACAAATCTACTTGCATTCCAAATTTTGTTGCAAAACTTTTTTCCCATTATAATATGATCTTCAGTAAATCTAATTTCTTGAGCATTAGTAATTTGCCATACAATACCCCAACGAACAGCATCCGCTCCATATTTTTCAATAAGTTCCATAGGATTAATTCCAGTCCCCAAAGACTTTGACATTCTTTTTCCCTCTTTTGTTAAAACGGTTGGATGAATATAAACCTTTTCAAAAGGTGGTTTTTTCATAAACTCTATTCCAGAAAAGATCATTCTTGCTACCCAAAGGTTAATAATATCTTTAGCAGTAGAAAGAGTACTGGTTGGATAAAAAATTTTTAAATCCTCTGTCTTTTTGGGCCATCCCAAGGTTGCAAATGGCCAAAGGGCAGAGGAAAACCAGGTATCTAAAACGTCTTCCTCTCCTTCAATCGGAATTTTGTGACCCCACCAAATTTGCCTCGAAATACACCAATCTTGAACATTATTTAGCCAATTAAAATAAATCTTTTCATAACGCTTTGGGAAAAACTTAACCTTTCCAGATTTAACAGCTTTTTTTGCAAATTCTGCTAATTTTTCCATCTTTAAAAACCATTGATCAGAGGGCAAAATTTCTATAACCTCATGACATCTATAACAAAGAGGAAGAGAAATTTCATAATCTTCAGCTTTTTCCAAAAATCCTAATTTTTCTAATTCCTCAATTATTTCCTTTCTTGCCAGAAGAGTTTCTTTACCTTGATATTTCTCCGGAACATTTATCATTTTTCCCTCTTTGTCAATTACTTCAATTAAAGGAAGATTGTGTTTTAATGCTATTTCATAATCTTTAAAGTCATGAGCTGGGGTAATTTTTACTGCTCCACTTCCAAAATTTGGGTCAACGAGTTCATCAAAAATAACTGGGATTTCTTTATTAACTATTGGTAAAATTGCTTTTTTTCCAACAAATTTTTTATATCTCTTATCTTTTGGATTAACAGCTACAGCAACATCCCCCAACATCGTTTCAGGTCTAGTGGTTGCTACCACAATATAGTTGCAGGTTATAGATTGTAGGTTGTGAGCTTTCAAAGGATATTTAATATACCAAAGCTTACCCTTTTCTTTTTTATATTCAATTTCTAAATCAGAAAGAGCACTTTTGCATCTTTTGCACCAATTAATTGGTCTTTTGCTTTTGTAAATTAAGCCCTTTTTTAAATAATGAAAAAAAGCTTTTTCAACTGCAATTTTATAATTTTTATCCAAAGTAAAACGGGTTCTTGACCAATCTAAAGAACATCCAATTTTTTTGAATTGTTCTAAAATTATATTTTTATATTTTTTAACCCATTCCCAAACTTTTTCTAAAAATTTTTCTTTCCCCAAATCAAATCTTGTTTTTCCCTCTTTTTTTAGTTCTTTTTCTACTACATACTGAGTAGCGATTCCTGCATGATCTATTCCTGGTAGCCAGAGGGTTTTAAATTTTTGCATTCTTTTTTGCCTAATTAAAATATCTTGGCAAATTGCATTTAACGCATGACCCAAATGTAATTCTCCAGTCACATTTGGTGGAGGAATGACTATAGAAAATGGTTTTTTATGAGAAGAAGGCAAATTGTCTGGATTAAAAAAGCCAGTTTTTATCCAAAACCGATAAATTTTTTCTTCTACTTTCTTTGGTTCGTAAATTTTTGAAAGATTTTTCTTCATTGAAAAATAATTTTAACACAAAATTTGCATTTTTCAAATTTTTTTGATAAAAATTTCCTATTAGGCCCCGTCGTCTAGTGGCTAGGACATTGCTCTTTCAAGGCAAAAACAGGGGTTCGATTCCCCTCGGGGCCAAATGGATTATCTTAATATTGCTTGCGCCCAGGACTTAAGAAAGAAGAAAGAAAAAATTTTATACCGTTCTCTTGAACTCTTACCCGGTTTTTTATCTTTTTTCACTCTTTTTTTTGCTTTGATTTTTTCTTGGAAAAAACCTGTTTGGGTTGGTATTTTTATCATTTTTTTCGATGTTTATTGGCTTTTAAAAGTTTTGTATTTATCCTTTCATCAAGTATCTGCTTTTTTGAAAATGAAGAAAAATTTGAGAACAAATTGGTTGGAAAAATTAAAAAAAATTCCAAATTGGGATAAAATTTACCATTTAGTTATTTTGCCATTTTACAAAGAAGGACCAGAAATCATTGAAGATAGCCTAAACTCAATTTTGAATTCTAATTATCCAAAGGAAAAGATTATAGTTGTAGTTTCAGGGGAGGAGAGAGCAAAAGAAAACGCAAAAAAAGTTAGAGAGAAAATTGAGAAAAAATTTTCTGGAAAGTTTTTTGCACTTTTTTTTACTCTTCATCCCGCAAATTTACCAGGGGAAATTCCTGGGAAAGGTTCAAACTTTGCTTTTGCTTTTGAGGTTGCGAAAAAAGAAATTTCAAAATTTGGAATTTTTTTTAAAAATATTATTGTCTCAAACTTTGATGTTGATACAAAGCCTTATCCTGATTATTTTGCTTGTTTGACTTATAATTTTCTTACCAAAGAAAATTCTAATTTAGTCTCATTTCAGCCAATTCCAATTTATAACAACAATATCTGGGAAGCACCTTCTTTTTCTCGAGTTGTTGCAATGAGTGGAAGTTTTTGGCAAATGATGCAACAAGAAAGACCCGAAGCATTAGTAAGCTATTCTTCACACTCAATTCCCTTTGAAGTTTTAGACAAAGTGGGTTATCCTAAAAATGTAGTTTCTGACGATTCAAGAATTTTTTGGAAGGCTCTTCTTTTTTTTAATGGAAATTATCGAGTAATTCCACTTTTTTACCCAGTTTCAATGGATGCAGTTTTAGCTCCAACCCTTTTAAAAACTATTTTAAACCAGTACAAACAACAAAGAAGATGGGCTTGGGGATGTAGCGATATCCCTTTTTTACTATTTGGTTTCATTAAAAATAAAAAAATCCCGCTTTTTAAGAAAATTTGGTATGGTTTTAATATCATCGAGGGATTTTGGAGTTGGGCAACAGCCTCTCTTTTAATTGCTTTTTTGGGATGGCTTCCAATTGCTTTGGGGGGAAAAAATTTTAATGTAACTTTGTTTTCTTATAATTTGCCAAGATTAACAAGAAATTTAATGACTTTTGCAATGTTTGGAATTTTTATTGCAGGGGCTTTAAATTTTTTAATTTTACCAAAAAAACCAAAAGGAGTTAGTAAGTTAAAATATCTTTCTTTTTTCTTTCAATGGTTATTGCTTCCAATTACTTTAATAATTTTTGGCTCAATTCCAGCATTAGATGCTCAACTGAGATTGTTTTTTGGGAAATATTTGGGATTTTGGCCAACAGAAAAGGTTAGAAAAAGAAAATAATATGGCGCTTTCTTCGCTTCCATTTTTGATTTTTATTGGTATTTTGCCTAGTATTGTATGGCTCCTTTTCTTTTTAAGAAAAGATGTTCATCCAGAGCCAAATTCAATGGTGGTTAAAATTTTTATTTTCGGCGCCCTATCTACCATCCCCGCTCTTTTTATTGAGTTGGGAATTAGGGAGTATCTGAATTCTTATTTTGAAAATTACAATTTAATTGAACTTTTATCAATTTGTATTTTTGCTCCAGTTGTAGAAGAAATGATGAAATATCTAGTTGTGAGAGATAAAGTTTTAAAAAGTCCCGAATTGGACGAACCAGCAGACCTTATTCTTTATATGATTATTGCCGCTTTAGGTTTTGCTGCAATAGAGAATACTTTTCAAATTCTTCAATTTGAGAATCTTCCTCCAGCTCTTTTTGCCTCATTTTTTAGATTTTGGGGAGCAATATTTTTGCACGCTTTATGTTCTGGATTAATTGGTTATTTTTTAGCCCTTTCCTTCTTTTTTATAAAAAAGGAAATCATGTTCCAAACATTAGGTTTTGGGCTTGCTTTTTTCTTGCACGGACTTTTTAATTTTTCTATAATCAAAATAGGAGAGAAAGGAATTTGGTTAAAGGAAGGTGAGGTTGTAATTTCAAAAATTCCGGTTTTTTCTTTTTATTTTGCTTTAATTTGCTCTATATTAATTGGATTAGCCATTTTTGTTTCTTCAGGATTTAAAAGGTTGGAAAAAACAAAAGGAATTTGCAAAATAATATGACATCATTTTTAGAAAAATTAAAAAAAGGAATGGGAATAGAAGATCAAATTGAAGAAGAGACTAAAGAAAAAGAAATAGTAGTTGAGAAAGAGAAGAAAGAAGAACCAAAAAAGAAAAAGATTGTTATTAAAGAAAAAGAAGAAAAACCAAAGACTAAAAAGGAAGAATGGTTAGAGGCAGAAGGACAGTTAATGATTGACCTTTATCAAACAGAAGACGATTTGTTTTTGCAAGCTCCAATTGCTGGAGTGGAACCTGAGGATTTAGAAATTGAATTTGAAAGAGATACTTTAACTATTAAAGGAGAAAGAAAAAATCCAGCACCAGAAGACGCAGATTTTATTACAAAAGAGTGTTATTGGGGAAAATTTTCAAGACAAATAATTTTACCAGTAGAAATTGACCCAAATAAAATTGAAGCCTCCTTTCAAAAAGGAATTTTAATAATTAAACTCCCCAAACTTTTGAAAGAAAAGAAAAGAAAGATTGTTCTAAAATAAAACAATTAGCGTCCAGCTATATACCCATAAAAGAGATTCACTATTCCAAAAGCAAGAGCTCCAATAATTAATCCTACGAGAGAGAAAACAATAATTTTTTTCCCCAATTCTACTCTATTTGGATCTCCACTTGAAGTAGCAATCGTTATTCCCCCAATTATCACAAAAATTACAGAAAGCAATACTAAAAGATAAAAGAGAATATCCGCCAATCGTTTAGCAACTACTTCTATATTCAAAGAAGGAAGGGTGTGGACTGTTTGACTAAAGGCAAAAAAAGGTAAAAAAATAACCAATAAAAAGACAAAAAACCTTTTCATTTTTTCAAATTTAACCCCTTGGGCAAATTTTAACCCAAGGGGAAATTTTTTTACCTTTCTCGGCTTTTCCTTTTCTCAACTCGGCGCTATGTTATCTTAGTCTACCAACGTAACTAGCTACTAAGTTGATCAATCCCCAGGAAATAGCTCCTACAACAATAGCGATTAAGGCATACATTATTATATGCCGAGCAAGATCAACTTTACTAGGATCTCCTCCGGCAGTGGCTAATGTCACTCCACCCCACAAAACCATAACAATAGAAATTAAGACTATAAAATAAAAAAGAAGGTTTGTAACTCTCACTATAGTAGGTTCAAGCCGGGTAGTGGGTAGTAAAAATCGAGGAGTCTCTCTTGAAAAAGGAAATGTCTGATCTGCTCCTCCCGCCCAAACCAAAATTGGCAATATCACAGATAGGAACAATAAGCTTTTAATAATTTTTCCCTTCATATTTTTTTATTTTATTTTTTTTCGACCTTTTTATGGGGTTCTTAATTGGAGACCATGTCTTATTAAAGCAATTATGCCATTAGCTGTCAAGAGTAAAATAAAACCAATCAAAGCTAAAATAATTATTTTTTTTCCCTTTTCAATTTGTTCTGGATTTCCAGCTGCAGTAACAATAAATACCCCTCCAATTACAATTATAATTGGTAAAAGATAAAGTGCAAGAGTAAAGAAAAAATTTGTTAATCTTTGTAAAACTTCTGGAATGTTTGTTGCTTCAATTGGGGAAGTTAATTGAGTTTGAGCAAAAATTTTTTCCATATTTTTATCTTAACAAATAGGCAAGCAAGCCCATAATTCCTTTACTCATTAATACTAAAGAAAGCCCAACTAAAGAATAGATTATACAATTTTTTCCAAAACTTATTTGTCTTTCATTTCCAGCTGCAGTTACTATTAAAATTGCTCCAACAATTATTAAGACTACTGCTATTGGTAAAGTAACAGTAAAAATTATATTTAAAATGTTATTTACCAAAACCCAAAAATTTGGACTCCCTACAGGATTTGTGAAAGAAATAACTGTTTGGGCTAAAACAAGTGCTGGCAAAAAAATATTCAAAAAAAGAA
>CAZGXQ010000051.1:0-5091 GCA_964530195.1 uncultured Candidatus Saccharibacteria bacterium
GAAACAAAGAGGACGAAAAGAGGAATAAAAATGGAAGATATCGAATCGATGGCAGAATGGATAGAAATTCAAAATCAAATAGCAAAGATAATCAAAGAAATTTCAAAAATTGAAGAAAAAATAGCTAAGAGAATCTTAGAGGATGCTGAAATAGTTTTGTGTACTAATTCTTCGGCAGCGCTTGAGTTTTTGAAAGATTTTGAATTTGATGCCGCAGTAATTGATGAAGCAACTCAGGCAACAATTCCCAGCATTTTAATTCCAATTTGCAAAGCGAGAAAATTTATTTTAGCAGGAGATCACAAGCAATTGCCCCCAACTGTTTTGTCTGAAAAGGCAAAACAACTTTCTGAAACTTTGTTTGAAAAGTTAATTCAAAGGTATCCAGAAAAGTCAGTACTACTCAATGTCCAATACAGAATGAATGAAATTTTAATGGAATTTCCAAACAGAGAATTTTATGATGGGAAATTGAAAACAGATGAAAGCGTAAAAAATATTACCTTGAAAGATTTCAAAATAAAAACTCCAAACTTTGGAAACTTTTGGGATAAGATTTTAAATCCAGAAAATGTGATTTGTTTTTTGGATACTTCAAAATCTGAAGAAAAGTTTGAAAAAACTCGAACAGGTTCTACTTCAAAAGAAAATCCTTTTGAGGTTGAAATTATCAAATTAATTCTTGATAAGATGCTTAAAATAGGAATTAAAAAAGAGTGGATTGGAGTAATTACTCCCTATGATGATCAATTAGATCTTTTGAGAAAAAGTTTAAAAGATTTAGTGGAAATTAACACTGTTGATGGATTTCAAGGAAGAGAGAAAGAAATTATTTTAATCTCTTTTGTTAGAAGTAGTAAAGAAAAAATTTTGGGATTTTTAGCTGATTTGAGAAGGTTAAATACCGCAATTACTAGAGCTAAAAGAAAATTAATTTGTGTTGGTGATAGCGAAACCTTAAGTTCTCATCCTGTTTATGCACGCTTTATTGAGTTCATTAAAGAAAATGGTGTATTGGCAATTCTTTAATTTTTAAAAGAGATTAAAAAGTTTAGCTAAAAATAAAAGATAAATTAGAAGATACATTGAACCTTCCCAGCGATGAATTCTTCTTGAAATTCCAGAAATGACAAAAAGTAAAGTAGTAACAATTAAAAACGGAAGACCAATTGAAAAAGTAAGTGTATCTACTATCAATGGTCTAATTACAGCTGGAATTCCAGCTACTACTAATGCATTAAACACATTCGAACCAAAGATATTTCCAAGAGAGATTTCATATTTTTTCTGTGAAGCAGCCCTTACTGAAACGACCAATTCTGGCAAAGAAGTACCTACTGCAATTGCAGTAATAGAAATTAAAGCTGGTACAATTTTTAAAATTTTTGCAATTTCAACTACTGAATCAATGATATAATTTGAACCAATAATTAAAGATAAAAGTCCAACAACCAAAAAAGCAAAAACTTTTAGAGTTAACTTTTCGGGTCCTTTCTTTGCTTCTTCTCTTCTTCTTTCTACTCTTGAAGGTAAAACCTGAATTGTTGTGCCCTCTGGTAAAATTTCAACTAATTCTGGCGTCAAAATTTCTTCTTTTCTTTGAAAAATTGTATATAAAAGATAAACTAAAAAGCCAAACAAAAGTAAAACTCCCTCACCACGAACAATTTTTTTGTCTGCCATTGTAAACAAAAATAAAACTGTAGTTGAAGACAAAAGTGGTAAATCTACATCAATCAAACTTCTCCTTACAATTAAGATTTGGGCGACTATTGCTGAAAGTCCAACAATTAATAAAACATTTGCAATATTTGAACCAACAATGTTAGCTCCAACAATTTCAGTTTGTCCTTTAATAGTAGCAGCAATAGAAGATGCCAATTCTGGCAAAGAAGTACCAAGAGCAACAATTGTTACGCCCACAATAAAAGGTGAAATTTTTAAAGCTAAGGCAATTTTTTCTGAACTTTCAACAAACCAATCTGCCCCCTTAATTAACAAAATCAAACTTAAAATAAAAACAAAGATCCAAAATATTAACTCCATCATTTAAAAAAACAAATTGCTCCATATCCTACAACTTGTGACCTTTCGCCATAGATTGTATCACCTGAATTTTGATATTTCAACAATTTTGCCTTCGCTTGTAAATTTTTTGCAATTTCCAAAATTGTCTTTATAGTATCTTGAGCACAAGCAAAAGTGTCAACATTTGGAAAAAGCTTTTTTAAGTTCTCAATTTTTTCTTTAAATTTTTCTGGATCTGAACTTAAAATTCCTTCAATCGTTCTTTTGTCAGCTTCTATAGCAACTTCATAAGAAGGGTAATGTGAAAGATCACTTGAAGCTACTACTAAAATTTTTCTCTTTTCCATTAATTTCGAAACTGCTTTTGCCAACTCTTTCCAATCTTCATCTTCAGAGCCAAAAATTAAAGGCAAAATCTTAAAATTCTTTAAAACTTTTTGTAAAAATGGAATTTGAACCTCTAGAGAATGCTCAAATAAATGAGCGGAATCTTTGACAAAAAATCTTTTTGAAAAATTCAAAACTTCTCTTGCCAATTCTTCATCAACTTTCACTCTTCCCAAGGGAGTTTCCCACTCTCCCCTATCCCACACAGAAATTCCATCAAAATATTCACAATGGGAATCTCCAATTAAAACTACACTTTCAAAATTTTTTCCCTCAATTACTTTATAGCCATAACCTGCCACCTGACCTGAAAAAATATAACCTGCGTGAGGAACTAAAATTCCAAAAACTTCACCTTCAATTTCTGATATTTTTGCCTCTTTCAAAAAACCTTCTATCATTTCCTCTAATTCTTTTTTAGTTTCTGGATAAAATTGTCCTGCAACTGCTGGAAATCTTATTTTTTCTTCCATGATTATTCCATTTTAACAAAAAAATAAAAAGCCCCACAAGGAAGGGCTTTTTGCTTCTTCAAAAAAACTTATAAAGAATTTAGCTCTTGATCTATCTCCTGAAACGCTTGATCTAAGTTCGGAAATTCAATTTTTTCTAAATCTTCATTTACTGATAAAACCGTATCTTCTACTGGAGCTATTTTCTCTCCTGACTCTTCCGGAGTTACAGAAGGAATAGAAACTTCTCTTTTCTTTTCCCAGCTATACAAAACTCCAACTAAAATCGCCAAGGCTATCAAACCCAAAATGATTAAAAAAATATAACTTGTCTTAATTTCAGATTTTTGTTCCATGGTTTTTATTGGGTTGGCTGGGTATTCGGCACTTCTAATGCATCAACTTTTGGAATCTGAGCTAAAGCTACAGCTGCTTCTCTTACCGCATTCCTAGCTTCTTTAACTAATTTTTCAACTGCTTTCAAATCATCGTGAAGTTGTTGTCTCAATTTCCCAACATCTAATCTTAAATTTTCTTCGCTTGTAATTTCGGGGGGTTGATAAATTTTTTCTGCTTGTGTTTTAACTGCTTCTCTGGCAGTGTTTATTGCTTGATGAGCTTTTTCAATCACTGCTTCAACTTGAGTTACATCTATTCCGTTAAGCTCCGCTTTTGTTGTTCTACTCTCAATTCTTTCTAAAATCTTTTCTAAGCGATCTAAAATATCTAAATAATGATTAGTTATTATTTCATTTAAAGCGTTAATCCTCTCGTAAATTCTTTCCACGATAGTTTGCTTTCTTTCGTCAATTCTTGCCTTTAAACGATCCCTAAATTGTTCTCTTAATGCCTCGATTTGAGCTTTCATCTCTTGTCTTTTCTCTCTAATTTGATTTCTAAATTCTATCTGTCTTTGCTGAATCAATCTTTGTATTTCTGCCCTATTTTGTTGGAATTCTTGCGTTGAAATTCTGGGCATCTCTCTTATTCTTTCCAATAAACGGGGGGCAGTATTTTGTGAAAATACCAAAGCTCCAACACTTAAAAATACAAAACTCGTTAAAAAGGTAACAACTTTCCTCATATAAACCCTAAAATGTTCAATTCGACCTTTATATATTTTATTTTAGCTTTATTTTTAACAACAGTAAAGCTTTTTGGGAATTTTTCCTTCTTCTACCTTTCCAAAGGGATTGCCAAATTTTCTAATATTTTCAATCATTTCTTTGTTTGTCTCGGTTTGTAAGTCTTCTTTTTCAAAATAGCTTCTCAAGTTTTTCATTAACTCTGGTAAATTGATTTTTACTGGACAATTTCGATAACAAGCCATACAAGACGTGCAAGAAAAACAATTTGAATCAACCGCTTTTTTCAAGCCTTCTGAAAATCCGGCAAAAATCACACCCTTTGAGCCCAAATATCTCGCTCCATAATTTCTCCCGATTTGATGAAAAACAGGACAAAAATTCAAGCAAGCACCACAATTAATGCAATACAAAAGCTCTTCAAAACCTTCTTTCAAAAGTTTTGTCCTGCCATTATCTATTAAAATCAAATTCACTTCTCTTGCTCCTTGAGCACCAATCACAACTTGATTTTGAATATCTGCTGTTTTTGAAGGTCCAGAAATTATCGAAACATAAACTGGAAAATCCTGCCCCGTTCCCCAAATAGCCGAGGCCTTAATAATTTTTAAACCATCTTCTAAATTTTCGACAATTTTCTCAAAACCAGAAATGATAATATGAGTTTCAGGCCATCTTGAGACCAAAGAGATATTTCCTTCATTTTCTAAAATTAAAATTTTTCCATCAGAAGTTATGGCATTGGCCCCAGAAATTCCAACTTCAGTTTGAGAAATTTTTTCTCTCAATAAATTTCTAACAAAATTTGCAATTTTTTCTGGTTTGGGCTCTAAATCAACATTAAATTTCTCTTTAATTTTTTTTGCAATTTCTTCTGGAGTCAAATGAATAGCAGGCAACACTGGATGAGATTCTTCTTCTCCCATTATTTGACAAATGAAATCTCCTAAATCAGTTTCGATTAACTCTTTATCAGCCAAAAAGCCATCTTCTTCAATCTCATTAAAGGCATTTGACTTTGCTTTAATAATTTTTGTCTTTGTCTTCAACAATTTCTCAATAATTTCTCTTGCCTCTTTAGCATCTTTTACTTCAAAAACATTGATCCCGTTTTCTTTCAATGCGGAAATTGCTTTTTT
>CAZGXQ010000052.1:0-7182 GCA_964530195.1 uncultured Candidatus Saccharibacteria bacterium
TTTGGATGCCAAATGAATAAATCTGATTCAGAAAGAATCGCTCAGGTTTTAGAAGGCATGGGCTATCAAAAAACCTCAAACGAAAAAGAGGCTGATTTATTAGTGGTAAACATGTGTTCTGTCAGGCAATCTGCAGTTGATAGGGTTTATGGAATGGCAAAAAAAATTCAAACACTAAAAGCTAAAAGCTACAAGCTAAAAGCTATTTTAACAGGTTGTGTTTCAAAAAAAGACTTTTCAAAATTTAAAAATTTTTTTGATTTCATTTTGCCAATTAAGACCCTTCCAAAATGGCAAGAGTTTTTGGAGAAAAAAGAGGTTCATTTTTTGCCAAACCAAAGAGAAAAAGATTTTGTTGAAAACTTAAAATGCGATTATTTAAAGATAAAACCAAAGCATGAAAAAAGTTTTTCAGTTTTTATTCCAATTTCAACAGGCTGTGATAATTTTTGTTCTTTTTGCATTGTTCCTTTTGTAAGGGGGCCTTTAATTTGCCGTCCAGCAAATGAAATTTTAAAGGAAGTAAAAGAAGCAATAAAAAGTGGTGCAAAGGAAATTTGGCTTTTGGGACAAAATGTAAACGATTATAACTCAAAACTCAAAAGTCAAAAGTCAAAAATCAGAGTTATAAATTTCGCTAGGCTTTTGAAAATGATAAATGATATTCCGGGAGATTTTTGGATCCGCTTTACCTCGCCACATCCAAAAAATTTTTCAAATGAATTAATTGAAACCATGGCAAAATGCCAAAAAGTTACTCCTTATTTAAATTTGCCTTTACAATCTGGAGACGATGAGATTTTAAAGAAAATGAATAGAAATTATACAACAAAAGATTATGAAAATTTAGTCAAAAAAATTCGCCAAACTTTTAAAAAATATCGAAAAGGGCTTGAAAAATATGTTGCAATTTCAACTGATATTATTGTTGGTTTTCCAGGAGAAACAAGAAAGCAATTTGAAAATACAGTTAAATTTTTCAAAAAAATAAAATTTGATATGGCCTATATTGCTAAATTTTCCCCAAGACCAGGAACTGCTGCAGAGAAGATGAAAGATGATGTTTCTCCAAAAGAGAAAGAGAGGCGCTATAAAATTTTGACCAATATTTTAAAAAAGATTGCTAAAAAGAAAAATGAAAAATTTTTAAATAAAGAAATAGAGGTTTTGGTTGAAGAAGAAAAAAACGGTTTTTTATTGGGAAAATCGCGCCATTTCAAAACTGTAAAATTTAAAGGAGAAAAAAACTTAATCGGGGAGTTTGTGAAAGTAAAAGTTTTAAAGGCTGAGCCCTTTGGGCTTTTTGGAAAATTGATAAAATAAAAGGGGCCAAAAAGGCCCCCTAAGAGTTACAATAAAGAGCTTGTGGGGTTTCTCTTAAACAAAACAGGCAATCTAGCCTGGAATCAAAACCTAGCCGATATGTTACAACGAACTTGTGGCGTGGGCAGTAGATTATCCATAAAGGAGAAGGAGTTTGCCAAAGGGGAGAAAGCTTGCCATATTTCCAGAAAACACCCCAGCCAAAACGAACTAAAAGATATTTAAGAACACTAAGAGGGACCACCTCCTCCCTCTTGAGCGGATTTCCTACTTCATCCCTCAAGGGAATTAAAATTTTAACTTTCATTACCACCTCCTTGCAGAAATTAGATTTTAGTAAAACGAAAAAACAATGTCAAGTAAAAAAATAATTGCAATTTTAGGACCAACTGCTTCTGGAAAATCTGCCTTGGCAGTAAAAATTGCAAAAAAATTTGGAGGTGAGGTGATTTCGGTTGATTCAAGGCAAGTTTATAAAGGAATGGATATTGGAACAGGAAAGATAAAAAAAGAAGAAATGAAAGGTGTGCCCCATTATCTTTTAGATGTTGCTTCACCAAAAAGGAGATTTACAGTTGCTCAGTTTCAAAAATTAGCCAAAAAAGAGATTGAAAAAATTTTTAAAAAGGGAAAAATTCCGATTTTGTGTGGAGGAACAGGCTTTTATCTTTGGGTTTTAACTCATCAAGTTTCAATTCCAAAGGTAAAACCTGATTGGAAATTGAGAAAAAAATTAGAAAAAAAACCAGCAAAAGAGCTTTTTGAAATTTTAAAAAAATTAGATAAAGATCGAGCAAAAACAATTGAAAAAGAAAACAAAAGAAGATTAATTCGAGCAATTGAAATTGCAAAAAAATTGGGAAAAGTACCTCCTTTGAAAACAGAGCCTCTCCCCTATCCAATTTTGTTTTTGGGAATTAAGAAATCTAAAGATGAATTGAGAAAATTGATCAGAAAAAGGCTTTTGAAAAGACTAAAAGAAGGAATGATTGAGGAAGTCAAAAAATTAAAAGAATCTGGTATTTCTTGGAAAAGGCTTGAAGAATTTGGTTTGGAATATGAGTGGGTTGCAAAATATTTACAAGGAAAAATTAACTACAAAGAGATGGTAAAAAATTTACAAAAAGATATTGAAGATTTTGCAGAAAGGCAAATGACTTATTTTAAAAAATATTTTCCCCAAACAATCTGGATAAAAAATTACAAAGAAGCAAAAGAGAAAATTAAAGAATTTTTAAAAAAATAAACCCCGTTGGAAACTCCAACGGGGTCCCAAGGAGCTGTTTAGGGAATTTCAATTTTTTCCTCAAGAGAACCTGGCGGTGGCGGCGGAGGAGGTGGTGGCGGAGGTGGTGGTGGGAGATAAACATAAATAGTTCTTGTGGTTGACGCTGTGGCGCCCTGGTTATCCTTTACAGTCAAAGTAATTGTCAGGGGTCCTTCTCTGTAAACTGCAATTCTTATTCGGTAAGGTCTGTCATAAACTCGTTCGAATCCATCAATTCTCCATCTGTATTCAACAATTTGTCCGTCAGGGTCATAAGAACATGCAGGATCTACAATTATAATCATTGCGTTTTCTTCCCACCATTGGGAAATTGTAAAGCAGGCTACTGGAGGTTTATTTGGAACAAAAACCTGTATTGTAACTGGGAGGGAGCGGTCTGATGCCCCACAATCATCCACAACTGTTAACACCGCATAGTAAGTTCCAGGATTAGAATAAGTATGAACAACTTGTGGAGTAGAGGTTATTGAAGCGCTACCATCTCCAAATTCCCAACGATATTCTCTAATAAATCCATCTGGATCATAACTTGTGGATGTAAAATTAACAGTAAGTGGTGCAGGACCTGAAGTAGGCGTTGCAATAAAGCTTGCCACTGGTTCTTTGTTAAACAAACAAGGGAAGCATCCTCCCAATGTTAGCGCGATCAAAACTATCCCGCCAACAGCCGTTCCGGCTATCCACTTCTTCATAAAGCCTTCTCACCTCCTTTCTTAAAATTTTATCTTATCATCCTAAAAAGTCAAGCCAAATAATAATGCAATAAAAAGAGGGGTTATTTGCCCCTCTTTTTCCGCTTATAAGGTACCATAACATTTGTGAAAGGTACAATTTCGTATGTAATTTCGTCTCCTCTTTTCACGCTAAGAATAAGATACGTCGTTTCTCCCCATAATATCCCTACACTATTTGTTTTAACTGCGCGCCATGTTTCACCATCTGAATTGCGGACATAAATAATGCCTCTTATTTCGTAAATTAAGTGGTGGTCCAAGGCAACAGCTTGTGTTTCTTTTACTTTACCATCTAGAAAAAGAACTTTTATTTTCTTTACCATTTCTCCCCTCCTTTCAAAGCTAAATGTTAGATTAATAAAAACAAAAAAATTTGTCAACTATGAAGTATTTAAGATTTTGAGCAAAATTTCTCTTGCTTTTTGAGGGTGAGCCCTACCTTTTGTTTTTGCCATTACTTGTCCAATTAAAAATTGTATTGCCTCTTTTTTTCCACTTTTGAAATCTGAAACTGCTTTTTGGTTTTCTGAAATTACTTTTTTGACAATTTCTTTTAATTCATCTTCTCCCTGAATTAAAACTAATTGTTTCTCTTCAATAATAACGTCGGGGTCTTTTCCAGTTTTAAACATTTCTTCAAGGACCAATTTTGCAATTTTTGATGAAATTTTTCCTTCATAAATTAATGTAACAAATTCGGCAAAATTTTCAGGAGTGATCAAAAAACTTTCATCAGTAACTTTTTTCTCTTTCAACAATCCCAAAAGATCACTTAGTATATAATTTGCAGAAAGCTTTATCATTGCTAAAAGATCTTTTTGATTTAAATTTGGGGGGAGTTCTGAAATTACTTTTTCAAAAAATTCTCCAAGTTCTTTTTGTTGAACAAAAACTTCAATTGATTTTTCATCTAATTGGTATTCTCTTTTAAATCTTTCTCTTCTTTGCTGAGGAAGCTCTGGAATTTCAGCTTGAATTGAAGCTATCATTTGAGGAGTAATTTCTAGGGGTGGTAAATCTGGTTCTGGAAAGTAGCGATAATCTTTTGCTTCCTCTTTTTCTCTTTGAGAAAAGGTTCTTTTTTTAACATCATCCCATCCTCTTGTTTCTTGGATTACCTTCTTTTTATTTTTTAAAATCTCTGTTTGTCTTTTAATCTCGTATTCAATCGCCTCTTCTACGGCTTTAAAAGAATTTAAATTTTTAATTTCTACTTTTGTTCCTAATTCATTTTCTTTTTTTGACAAAGAAACATTTGCCTCAATTCTCATTTGACCCTTTTCCATATCAGCATCAGAGACCCCCAAATACCTTAAAATTAACTGCAACTCTTGGGCAAATTTTCTTGCTTCTTTTGCCGATTTAATATCAGGTTCTGTAACTAATTCCATCAAAGGAACTCCTGCCCTATTAAAATCTACTAAGGAATAATTTTTTTCGTGCAAAAGTCTTCCCGTATCTTCTTCCAAATGAATCCTTCTTATTCTAATTTTTCTCCCATCAATTTCCAAAAATCCATTTTTACAAAGCGGAGTTTGATATTGAGAAATTTGATATCCCTTTGGCAAATCTGGGTAAAAATAATTTTTCCTTTCAAAAAAAGAAATTTTTGAAATTTCACAATTTAGAGCCAAACCAACTTTAATTACTTTTTTTACTGCTTCTTCATTGATTACTGGTAAAGTTCCTGGATGACCAAGGCAAATTGGACAAATGTTAACATTGGGGTGTTTTTCTTGTGGATCATTCAAGCAAGAACAAAACATTTTTGTCTTAGTCTTTAACTCAACATGAATTTCGAGACCAATGGTCGGATAAAATTTTTCCATATTTTTTATTTTAGCAAAAATCTTGAAAATTTAACAAAAAATATAGAAAATTAAATAAGGAGGTGAGAAAATTGAAAATCTGGATGGGAGAGGAAATAGACAAAAAAGCAAGAGAAAGTTTGCATTTTTGCCCAAAATGTAACGGTCCTCTATCAGATCTTATTTCAGTTAGAAAAAATGAAAGAGAAGAAATAATCTTGAAATTTCACTTTAATTCCTTTTGTCCTGTTTGTGGAATATTAAGAACTGCAGTTGAGTATTTGCCAAAATTTTGTGAAAATTGCGCCAGTCAATTCTTTGGAGTTAGTGTAGCAGAACCCAGAGAGGAGTTTTGTTGGTTTTGCGGAGGCAAAATGAGAAATTGGAGCGAGAAAAGAATCAAGAAAAATATAAAAGCAGTTATTGCAGCAAAGAAAATAGAACATCGAATAAAAGAATATTATGAATCTTTAAGAAGGGAAAAACAAATTTGCGCTGATAGAAGAAATCACGAATTTGCTTTAGAAAACGCAATCTTACTTTCTCCCCCATTTTTCACGCTAATTTGTGCAAAATGCAAAAAAATTTTTATTGCCTATTCTGATAGTTTTGAGGGGTAGAAAAACTACCCCTTTTTTGTTTCTTCCATAATTTTTACTCCATAACTTGTTCCAATAATATCTGCTCCAGCTTTAATTGCCTCTTTTGCATCCTTTAAACTTCTAATTCCTCCTGAAGCTTTAATCAAAAGTCCTGGAGCCCCCTTTCTCATTAATTTTAAGTGATAGAATTTTTCTTTTAGTTCTCTGTGTTCTAAAGGATCTTTTTCAGTTGCAGTTTTAACGCATATTGCTCCAGCTTTTTTGCAAATTTGAGAGGCTTTAATTATTTCCTGATCTGTTAAATAGCCAGATCCAATAATTACTTTTGTTGGCAAAATTTTGCAAATTTCTTTTAAATCTTTCAAAATTTTCTCCCACCTCTCGTGTTTTGCATCAACAACATTCATTACCACATCCAATTCATCAGCCCCATCCTTTTTTGCTTTTTGGCACATTTTTATTCTTTTTTTATGAGGAGTATCCCCTATTGGCGGATCAATCAAAGCAATTGTTTTAATTCCTGTTCCTTTCAATTCTTTTGCTACAAGCTTTACCCACTCTAATCTAACACAAACTCCTCGAAACCCATACTCTTTTGCTTCTTGGCAAGTTTTTAAAATGTCTTCTTTTTTTGCATCCTTTTTTATGTTTGTATGATCTATGAGTTTTGCTAAAATTTTTGGCTTCATAGTTTTTATTTTAGCAAAATTAAAGAGTTTTATCAAAAGAGGCTGGATGTTTTTCCAGCCTCTTTAATGTACCAATTAAAACATTATTTATAGTGAGAGAAATTTCGACGAAGATTATGCATTCTATACCACCTTGGTTTTCTATTTTTGATATTTATTCCCATACCGGTTATTTCCTGATGAACTCTTTGCCTTGAAACACCCAAAATGTCTGCAAGTTCTTCTAATGTTAATCCGTCATCTAAAAGCAAAAATTCTAACAGCTTTCTGTATTTTTCTGTTATCTTTGGTGATTTTTGCAATAATGTTTGATATTGCCCCCATAATTTCTGATATCTGGCTAATAATTTTTGATATTTCGTTTCGTTCTTTTCCATGGCTTTCGCTTTCTCAAGAAGCTTCTCAAGTCGCCCCAATAACTCCTGAAATCTTGCCAGCATTTGTTCTTCCCTCATCTTTCACCTCCTTTTTAATCCAAGTTTCCGCCTCCTTCTTTTTATTGTTTCGGTCGACATACAAAGTTGTTCTGCCATTTTTTCGTCTGACATTATTTTCCAGTTTTCCCTGATAAATTCATCTACTACTTCTTTATCGTAAAGGGTAGCTCTTTTTGATCTATTTCTAGCTAACCACTTACCTAAATGTTCTTTTGAACAAAAAAAGCGCTTTTGTTTTTTTAATCTCGATGGTTTCGGAACAATTATTGGCACTCCACACCAAGCGCAACGCACAATTATC
>CAZGXQ010000053.1:0-7952 GCA_964530195.1 uncultured Candidatus Saccharibacteria bacterium
AATTTCATCTTTATACTTTAATTGAAATGCATTTACAGCTTCAACAGTTATTTTTCCAAAATACCCAGTAGGCTCTAAATCTTTTGGCCAGGCATAAGGTACTTCTTTTGACAAAATAATTTGAAGATATTTAACTTCTAAAGATTGCATTCCTTCTTGAAGCGGTCTTTGAAATTTAAAACTAGCAGGTATTCCAGGATAGGGATAGGTTCCAGGAGGAGTAATGTCTTTTTCAACCTGAACATTTCCCTTTAATCCAATTACTCTTACTTCTGGGGGAAAGGTGGCTACAATTTTTGCATTATCAATCCAGTTATAATAATTTTCATATTTCCAAACTATTGTATAAGAAGTAGTTTCATTAACTCTTGGTGGATGAGGACCTGAGTTTTGAAAGAATCCATATTTATCGCTATAATATCCTTCCTGATAAACTATTGCCTTTGTTTGAACCTTATTTCTATACTCTACTTCAAAACCAGCAGCCGAAATTTTAGTTTTTAAAACAGCATTAGTTTCTTCTTTACTTTTTGGTTTATAATCTGATTTTAATTTAACCCAAAAATCAATTTCCCCCTCATCCCCTGGCAATAAATATCTTAAAGTTTTTAATTTTTCTCCGGTCCAAGAAATGGCATTATCTCCAAGCGTGAACTCTCCAAGGGGAGCATCGATTGTTTCAAGATCAAAAAGTGGACTCAAAAGAGTGACAGTAATTTTTAAATCTCTTAAAGGCTCTTTGTAAATATTTTTAAAGGATATTTGATAATGAAGTTTTTCTCCAGCAATTGCAATATAGTTTTCCTTACCATTAATTTTTTGAGAGAAAGAAAGGACAGGTTCAAAAGTTGTGCTTTTTGTTGAAACTTCTTTCAAGAAAACTTCTTTTTCAGCAAGTTTAATAAATAATTGAGCTTTAAAGTGGAGATCTTGACCAAGAGGTACTCCGCTCCTTGGGAAAAATCCAAAAAACTCAATTTCCCCTCCCTCCCCCTTATTTAAACTTTGGATTTCCCAATCTCCGGTTTTGGTTTGTAAAGGTTTAGTGTCTTTCAAAGAAAAACCTTGGGGCAAAATCATTTTTACTTTCAGATTTTCAATTTGGGATTCAAGAAAAGAAATATATTTTAAGCTAAAAGAAAAAGGGGAATCTTGGGTAGAGGAGATTGGAATCTTTGGAGGAAGGTCAAAAACTAAATCAAAAGGAATTTCAGTTAATGTGGTGGAAAAAGAATAAACATCTGAACTATATAAAGTTTTTCCTCCTTTTTTTGAAAATGTGAGCAAAGTTTTAACCTCTCTTTTTTCTCCTTCCTTTCCCAAAAGTCTTCCCTTAAACTCAATAACCTTTTCTTCTTTTTGGAACAAAAAATCACCCAATTTTATATTTTCTGTTTTATTTCTTTCTGGAATTGATTCTTGCGGCCACTGAAAAGAGAGTTCAGGATTGGCTAAAATTACATTTCCTACATTTTTTACTGTTACTTTATAAGTTATCCACTCTCCTGCTTTGGCTTTTTCAGGACCTAAAATTTGGATTTTTACTTTTGGTTTTGGCAAAAGCGAATTGATGACCAAATAGGCGAAAACAACGATGAAAAATAAAGTTAAAAAACTTAAAATAAAAGCTGTTTTTTCTGTTATTTCTTTTTTAAATAACATAGCTTAAGATTTTTTACATTTTGAACAAAATCTTGCTTCGGGATAAATTTCTAACCTTTCTTTTTCAATTTCTTTTTTACATTTTTCACAGATTCCATAACCTCCTTTTTTTATTTTTTCTAAAGCTAAGTCAATTTCTCTTAATTTTTCAATCATTTCAGATTTTAAGGACAAAAGAGTAGTGTATTCTTCAACCTCATCTGCTCCTTTTTCTAAAATTCCGCTTCCTGACTCCCCTCCATTGAAATTCGGAAAATTTACCTCCCATCCTTTTTCAGACCTTTTTGCAAATTTTTTTAGCTCTTTTTCGATTTTCTTCTTTTCCCTTTCTAACTTTTCTTTGTATTTTTTTATTGATTCTTTTTCCATTTTTTAATTTTAAGTTATTTTTTCAATTCTTGGAAGAATTGAAATGGTTTCAACCCTTTTTAATCTTCTTTCTTGAATATACCAAAAGATGAGAGCAATTAGAACAAAAATTATGAGGATAATTAAAATTCTAACTAAAAACTTTCTCAAACCAGAAGGTTTCTTTATTGGAACAGGAGGTATTTCTCCAATTTCAATCTTTGGTTTTTGTCCCTCAGTTTCGTAGGGCCAAGATGGAAAAAATTTAGTTGGTTCAATTTCTGTTTGCCCTTTTCCAAAGGGAGATCTTTGAATTATTGGCGTTTCTGGGGCCGAAATTTCTGTTGGTTTTCGAATTTCTGGTTTTTCAGCCTCTATCCAAGGAACAGTTAATTTTTCTTCGCTCTTTTGTTCAGGTTCTATTTTTTCTCTTCCAAGAATTTCTGGTGTTTCAGTAATTTTTGGTTGTTCGAAAATTTCTGGTTTTTGAATTCTTTCTTCTTTTTCAGGGCTTTCAGAAATTAACCTTTTTCTCTCCTCTAACCTCTCTTCTATTTTTTTTTTAATAAACGACTCTTCTTCTGGAGTTTCTTCTTTTGCGAAATCTTCTTTAGTCTCTCTTTCAATTTCGAAGAATTTTGAAGGCTTGGTTTCTCTTGTTTCTATTTCTTCCATTTCTATTTCTTCTAAAATTCTTGGTTTTCTCTCTACAACTTCTTCTTTTGGTTTTTCCTCTTCAATTAGGTCTAATATTTCAATTCCCGCTTCAATTACTACACCTTTTTCTTCTAAGAATTTGACAATTTTTTTCAATTTTCCTTTCAACTCATTTTCTCTTGTTTCAAGACTCTTTAGTCTTATTTGAAGTCCATCCACTAAGGTTATAATTTTTTTTCTTTCGTCTTCATATTTCCATCTTTCTTCTTCTGTCATTTTTCTTTCTTCAGCAATTTCCCATCTTCTTTTTTCTAGTTCTCTCCTCTCTTCGATAGTGGTTGCAGATTTTATTTTTTCTTGAATAATTTTTAACTCCTCTTCAATTGCTTCTTCTTCATCTTTTATTTCTTGGAGAGTGGTTTCAATTTTTTGTTTTTTTTCTAAAACCTCATTTAATTCTAATTGAATTTTTTCTCTTTCTTTCTCCAAGGGCTTTAGTTGATTTAACAATTCTTGGGCTTCCTTTTGGAAAGCTTCTATTTTTTCTTCCTCTGCTAATTTTTCAATTTCTCTTTTAATTTCTTCTTCCTGGCTTTCAATTTCTAAAAATTCAGGCTCTAGTTTTTCAATTTCCTGATTTATTTTTTCGATTTCTTCTTGAACTGCCCACTCCTCTTCGCTAAGTTTTCTTAACCTTTCATCTAATCGCCACCTTTCCATTTCAAAAATTCTTTTTCTTTCCAAAGGAGCACTTAGCTCTTTTTCTTCAATTTGAGCCATTTTTGCTTCGAGTTCATTTTTAAGTTTTAAAATAGGTTCTAACTTTGTTTTCTTGATTTCATCAATTTTTGATAAAAGTTGCCGTTTTTTAAGTTCTAAAGGTTTCTTCTTTCCAGCTAAAGCCAAAAGTTCTCTTTCTAACTGAAGTTTTTTCTTTCTAAATTCAAACTTTGCTTTTTCTTCAGGTTTTATTTCTTCTAAAACCTCCATTCTTTCTTCCTCCTTCCTTAATTCTTCCTCTCTCTTTTTTTGCTTTTCCAAAATTTCAATTTTCTTTTCTCTCTTTAAAAATTCTTCCAAGAGCTTTTCTCTTTCTTTTTCTTCTTCCCTGATTTTTTCTCCGGGGAATTCTTTTTTTACCTCTTTCTTTTGCAAAAGTTCTTTAATTTGCTCTTCTAGCATTATTCTTTTTTCTTTTTCAATATCCCTCTCTTCTTTAGTTGTTCTTAAATCTTCCTCTAATATTAATCTTCTTCTTTTTTCTTCATCTCTTTCATCCATTACTCTTTTTATTTCCTCTTCCAAAACCCTTCTTTTTTCTCTTTCTTTTTCCAAATCACTAAAGAGATTTTTGATTTTTTCTTCAAGGAGTGTTCTTTCCTCTTCTTTTCTTTTCATTTCTTCTTTTAATATTTCCATTTTTTCTTCCACCTTTTCTTTCTCGATTATTGCCTCGTTTTTTAATCTCTCAAGCTCCTCAACTTTATTCTTTAATTTTTGAATCATTTCTTTTTCTTTTGCCGGAAGTTTTGCCTCAGCTTCTTCTAAAAGTTTTCTTTCTTTTTCTGCAATTTCTATCTTTATTCTTTCTATTTCTTCCTCTAATTCCCTTTCTCTTTCTTTTGCCTTTTCTAAAGCCTCTTCTAAATTTCTTTTTTCTTCTCTTTCTTCCCTTAAAACCTCCTCCAACTCTTTTCTCATCCTTTTTTCTTCCTCTATTTCTTTTTTGAACTTTTCGATTTCCTTATTTTTGATTGAGATTTCTTTAATCAAAGAGGCAATTTTTTCTTCTTCTACTTTTGCTGTGGGAATTTCTTTTTGTGGGAGTTGAGGTTTTTGTTGAGTTAATTTTCTTAAGTTCTCTTTAATTCTTTTTTCTTCTTCTGGAGTTAAAGAATCTTCTTCTACAAAAGGTTGAGTTAGGGCTTTCTGGAGAGTTTGAATTTCGTTAATTTTAAAATAAGTTATTTTTTCTTCAGCCATTTTAACGATAAATAGGTTTTGGTTTTTTTGGTTTTTGCAATCCCAAACTTATTCTTCCTAATTCATCAATTGCAATTACTCTTACTGGAACTATTTCCCCAATTTTCAGAACTGCATTTAATCCTTTGCCTTTTAAACCCTTTAATTGAGAAATGTGAAGTAACCCCTCTTGCCCTGGCAAGAGCTCAATTATTGCTCCAAAATTCAAAATTCTTTTTACCTTACCCTGGAAAACCTCCCCGATTTTTATTTCTCGAGTGATATTTTTTATCCAAGCAATTGCTTTCTTTGCTGCCTCCTCTTTTTCAGCGGTTACAAAAATTTTACCGGTTTCTTCAATGTCAATTGAAACTCCGCATTCAGATATAATTTCATTTATTGTTCTTCCACCAGGTCCAATTACCTCTCTAATTTTTTCTGGATTAATCTGTAAAGCCAAAACTCGAGGAGCAAAAGGAGATAACTCTTTTTTAGGTTCTGCAATTACCCTTTCCATTATTCCAAGAATTTCCATTCTTGCTTTTTTCGATCTTTCTATACATTCTCTTAAAATTTTTTCAGAAATTCCAGGAATTTTCACATCCATTTGACAAGCAGTTGCGCCCCTTTTTGTTCCAGCAAGTTTAAAGTCCATATCTCCATTTTGATCTTCAGGTCCTTGAATATCAGTTAAAATCTTATAATTTCCATTTTCATCCATGATTAATCCCAAAGCAATTCCAGCCACTGGAGCTTTAATTGGAACTCCAGCATCCATTAGAGCTAAAGAAGAAGAGCAACAAGAAGCCATTGAGGTGGAACCATTAGAAGATAAAATTTCAGAAACAATTCGAATAGTGTAAGGAAAATCGTCAAAACTTGGAATTACAGGCAGCAAAGCTCTTTCTACCAAAACTCCATGCCCAATTTCTCTTCTTCCAGGTCCTTTAATAGGTTTTACCTCTCCCGCTGCATATGGAGGAAAGTTATAGTGATGCATAAATCTTTTTTTCCCCACAATTTCCATTCCTTCTAACAATTGGACATCACCTGGTGCTCCTAAAGTTAAAATTGAGAGAGATTTTGTTTGCCCTCGGCAAAATAAAGCAGAGCCGTGCGTTCTTGGAAGAACACCAATCTCGCAATAAATTTCTCTCATTTCATCTAATTTTCTTCCGTCTGGTCTTTTTTCTTTTTCAATGATGTTTTTTTGAAGAATTTTTTCTATTCTCTTTTTGAAAAGTTTTAAAGCCAATTTTTTTGCCTCTGGGTTTCTTTTTTCAATAAACTCAATTACTTCTTCTTTTATTGTATTTAGCCTTTCTTTAGCTTCATTTTTTTGGGGTTGGAAAAGCGCAATTTCTAACTTTTTATCAAAAAGTTCTAAAAATTCTTTTTCGATTTCAGGATCTAATTTTTCTTCTTTTAAAGGTATTTTTTCTTTTCCTACACTTTTTTGAATTTCAAGCTGAAAATCGATTAACTTTTTTAACCAAGGTTTACTAAATGAAAAAGCCTCAACAATTTTTTCATCTTCCACTTCCTCAAATCCTCCTTCAAGCATATTCACTAAAATTTCTCCGTTTCTTTCTACGCCAGAAATTACCAAATCCATTTTTCCTTTTTGTTTTTCTTCATAAGTTGGGTTAATTACAAACTCCTCATCAATCAAGCCAATTCTTAAAACCCCAACAGGTCCTCCCCAAGGAATCTCTGAAATCAAAAGAGCAAGACTTGCTCCTAAAACCCCCAAAACATCAGGGTCATTCCTTCCGTCCCAAGATAAAACCGTACTCACTATTTGTACCTCCCTATCAAATCCTTCAACAAACAAAGGTCTGATTGCCCTATCAATCAATCTTGCATTACAAATAGCTTCATCAGAAGGTCTTGTCTCCCTTTTTATATATCTTGGTCCCCTAATCTTTCCTGCTGCATAAAATCTTTCCTCATAATCCACTGTCAAAGGAAAAAAATCTACTGCTTCAGCTTCTTTTCCGGCTACAACAGTTGTTAAAACAACACTATCTCCATACTTTACAAAAACAGCTCCCTGAGCCTGCTCAGCTAAATCCGAAACCACAACCTCTAATTTCTCCTTTCCAATTTCCAATTCAAATTTTTTTCCTCCTTGATTCATTTTTCATTTTCAAAAGATATTTTGCAGGATCAGTTTCAAGATCAAAAAACTCATCTGCTACCTCCTTCAATTTAGAAGAAGCAGTCCTCGAGAAAGCAATCACCTCAACTCTCTTTCCCTGATTCTTCAAAAATTCCACCAATTGCAAAAAATCTCCATCTCCAGAAGCCAAAACAATCACATCAACAGAAGGAGCAACCCTAATTGCATCAACTGCAATTCCAACATCCCAATCCCCTTTCTTAAAACCTCCAGGATACTCTTGAAGCTCCTTTTCTCTAATTTCAATTCCAATTTTCTTTAACGCCTCAACAAACCCTCTTTCCTCCCCACTTTTTGTTCTAATCACATAAGCAAAAGCTCTAACCAAAGCTCTCCCAGCCACAGCTTTCTTTAAAACCTCTTTAAAATTCACCCTTGCTTGATACAAATTCTTTGCTGAATGATAAAGATTCTGAGCATCAATCAAGACAGCTACCCTTTGTGCTCCATACTTCAAAACCATACTCTATTCAAGCCCCAACTTCTCTACAACCTTTTTATACTCCTTTGGATCCTCCTTCTTTAGTTTCTCTAAAAACTTTCTCCTCTTTGCCACCATTTTCAAAAGTCCTCTTTTTGAATGTAAATCCTTTGGATGCAATTTTAAATGATAAACCAATCTTTTAATCTCCTCAGTCAAAAGAGCAATTTGAACAGGTAAAGATCCTGTATCTCCAGGATGAATTTGATATTTTTTTATTATTTTTTCTTTTTCCTCAGGTGTTAACATACCTCAATTTAATCTTACCATATTTTAAAAATAAAATAAAACCCCTTATCCTATATAATCTACCCAATACGCGATGCCCATTTTTTATGCCCCCGGCAGGATTCGAACCTGCGACCTTGCGCTTAAGAGGCGCCTGCTCTACCAACTGAGCTACGGGGGCAACTTTAACTTCTATCTTTGAATATACACATTTCCTTGATTTGTAAAGAGTCGTTTAGAATCGATTCTTCAGAATGAGAACGGAGAATAAAAGTTTTTGTTGGAGCTAAGTGTCCACATTGAATTTGCCACCAATTGTTTCTATTTCTATAACCTATTGCTAACAAAAAGAGATTGATTATTAACCAGGCAGAGTAAGCAATGAACATTCCAATTAAGACAGAAAAAAATATCCTCTTTGCTCGAGAAACA
>CAZGXQ010000054.1:0-12681 GCA_964530195.1 uncultured Candidatus Saccharibacteria bacterium
TCCCAAAAGCCAAAATCCTAAAACCCTCTTTTGCCCACAAATTTAAAGTCTCTAAATATTCTTTTTTCTTTAAATCTTCAATTTGGCAAAAACTCAAAACTATCTCTGGGGCTCCCATCAAAAACGAAACTCCTTTGCCCTCAATTTCCCAGATCGACATTGAATATTTCTTTGCGCTATCAAATGGTTCTTCAAAAATTTCTTTGCCTTTATTTAAAATTTCTTCTGCATTTTTTCCTAGTTTTTCTTTTGCGAAATTTAAAAGAGCCAATTCTAAACTCGTTCTTTCTTCATTGTTCAAAAGCATAACTTTGAGTACATCCTTTTCGTTTTCAAACTTTGTTTTTACAACCTTCATTTTCCCCTCTGTTAAAGTTCCGGTTTTATCAAGACAAATTACTGAAGTTGATCCTAAAACCTCGGTCGCCAAAAGAGTTTTTACTAAACCTTGCTTTTTTAAAATTCTCCTCATTCCTAAAGCCAAAACAACAGTAATTATTACTGGTAAAGCTTCTGGAATTGCTGCAACTGCTAAAACGATTGAGGTTTTGAATGCAGGATAAATTTTTCCTCGGGTTAAAACCTGAGTAAGAAAAATTAAAGAACAAATTGCCAAAACTAAAATTGCCAAATTCTTTGAAAGGTCTTCCAATTTCTTCTGTAGAGGTGTCTTTCCTTCTTCAATTTCAATCAATGCTTTTCCAATTTTTCCAAATTCTGTTTCTTTTCCAATTTTTTCAACCTCCATTATTCCTTTTCCAGAAAGCACTGTAGTCCCCATAAAAACTTTATTCCCTTCCTTTTTCGTAATTCCCTCTTCTTCTCCAGTTAAAATTGCTTCAGAAACTAAAATTTCACCTTGAATTAATTTTCCATCAGCAGGTACTTTGTCCCCAGAAATCAAAACAACTAAATCTCCAGGAACTAAATCTTTTGCCTCAATCAGTTTTCTTTTTCCTTCTCTAATCACCATTGCTAATGGTTTTATAATTTTTCTTAAAGAGTGGAGTGTTTTCTTTGCGTTATACTCTTGAAAAAATCCCATCAAAGTATTCAAAACCAAAACTGAAATTATCAAAACAAAATCAAAAAATTCGCCAAACAAGAGAGAAATTAAAGCTACAATTGCTAAGATTAAAACAAGAGGGTTTTTTAACTGAGAAAATAAAATTTTAATTATGGAGATTTTTTCTTTCCCTAAAATAACATTTTCTCCAAATTTTTTCTTTAAAATTAAAACTTCATTTTCAGAAAGTCCAAAGTACTCCATAATTTTTTATTCAATTCCCAGTTCTTTTGCTCTTTTAATTTGAATTAAATCTTCGGGTAAAATTTTTGCTAAAGAATTTTTGGGAAAACTTTGAATAATTTTTACCCCCTCAATATCAATTGCTATTCTACTTTTTGATGCCAAAATTAAATTTGGTTCTCTTTCTTCTCCTATTGCTGGTCCTCCTGAAATAAAACATTTTCTGGCATCCATTAAAATTAAATCCGGCTTAAAAAGAGTATTAAGTTCAGCTATTTTCTCTTGCAAATTAAAAAGATGGAGTTTTATTCTTTCTACTGGCTTCATGAAACCAACTGCTAACTTTAAAGCTCCAGTATACTGTGCGTACTTGTGGGTTTTTAAACAGGGCAAAAGAATTATTTTATCTGCTCTTTCTAAAATTTCGGTTATGGAAACTGATTTTAAATATTTCCCTTTTGGAATCTCCTTTTTTACCCATTTCCATTCTTCAAAAATATAAATTCTGGGTGGGGGGTCTAAATCTAAAAGTTTAAAAATTCCCAACTTTTCCATTACTTTTTTAGTATTCAAACTCATTGTTGAACTCTCCCCTACCATCACTAATTTAGGATCAGCACTATAAACTATCTCAACCACAGTTTTTAAAAATTCAGGATCTGTTGAAGCAGGAAAAGGATCTGCGGTATTAAAATTTGGCTTTATTAAAACCACATCACCTTTTTTTATAAAATTTTGAATTCCACCAAAAGGCTCTAATGCTCTCAAAATCGTTTCTTTTAGATTTCCATTAAATTCTGCTTTTACTACCTTCTCCATGATCTATTCAATTGAATACTTCTTTTTTATTTCCTCAAATTTATTTTCTACCTCTTTCAATCTCTTTTTACATTTTTCAATTAGCTCCATTCCCCTTTCATATTTTTTTAAAGCTTCGTCCAAATCTATCTCTTCTTTTTGAAACCACTTGTTTATTTCTTCAATTTCTTGATAAGCTTTTGTGAAATTAAATTTTTCTTGTGTCATTTTTTTCAATTTCTGTAACTTTTGAAATTACCTGACCTTTATAAAATTTAGTTTTGATTTTTTGGGAAATTTTTAATTTTTCTGGATTCTTGATTATCTTTCCCTCTTCATCAAAAGTGATGCTATAGCCTTGTTTTAACTTCAAAATTGGATTTGAAAGAGATAGTTTTTCTTTTTCTTGTTCCAATTTTTCTTTAATTTTCTTTTCCCAAATTTTTTGGTTTTTAATTAACTCTTTTAAAAATCGATCAATTTTCAAATTTTCTTGCCAAATTAAGCTTTTAATTTTCAGAAAATTTTGAACAAACTCTTTTTCTAAAAATTTAAACTCTTGAAAATAATTTGTAAAATGCAAATTTAGATTTTCTATTAACTCTTTGATTCTTTTTTGCTTTGTCAAAATTTCTTTTTCTATTTTTTCAGTAAAATCTTTTTGAAAAGAATCAATTTTTTCTTTAACACCTTTGAATGTCTGCAAAAACAAAATGTTCAAATTTTTTTCAATCTCAAAAATATTACCTTTTGCTTTCTTCCAGCTCTCATTTAAAATTTTTGCAGCATGAGTTGGAGTTGAAGCTCTCAAATCTGAAGCTAAATCTGCTAAGGTTTCATCGTCTTCGTGACCTATTCCACAAATTATTGGAATTTTTGATGAAACAATTGCCTTGACAATCTCTTCTGTATTAAATGGTCTTAAGCTTTCCCAATCACCACCTCCCCTAATTAAAACTAAAACATCCAAATCTGGAAGGTTTTGATTGAACCACTCAATAGCTTCTTTGATCTCATAAATTGCAAAAGAACCTTCAACTTTTACTTCAAAAAAGAAAATTTGAAATCCAAAATTACCAATATTAGCTAAAAAATCTTTTAAAGCTCCTCTTCCAACTTTTGAAGTAATCAAACCAATTTTTTCACAAAATCTCGGAATTGGTTTTTTTCTTTCTGAATCAAAATATCCTAGAGCAGTTAATTTTTTCTTTAAAATTTCATATTGCTTTTTTAAAATTCCTTCTCCCAAAAGTTCAATTTTTTGAACTTGAAACTTTAACTCTCCCCTATCTTTCCTAATTTCAGGATAGCCCAAAACCCTAATTTCCATTCCAGGTTCAATCTCAATCCCCAAACTTTCTATAACTTCTCTCCAAGCAAAACACCTCAAAACTGAACCCTGATCGTCTAAAATATTAAAGAAAATATAATTTGGATAGCTGTTTATTTTTTCACCAACTTCTCCTTGAACAATTGCATAACAAGGAGAAATCAACTCATTCAAAAAATCCAAAAATTCAGAAACCGTAAAAACTTTTTCTTCTACCGTAGGCTCAATTTTTATAGTTTCTATTTTCATTGCTTCTTTAATTTTATCTCAGAAATGATTCTTATACAATTTAGAAAGATTAATTTAATTTTCCACAGGTTTTGGTCTTGACAAAGCTTTTTTGAGAATAATAAAATTGAAAAAATGCCTTCAAAGCGAAAATTGAAAAATCTTTTTAAAAAAATTGATCGCCCCAGCCGGGGCGATTTTTTTTATTTGGAAAAATTCCCAATCATTGATTTGCATTCTCATTTAAGAAATGAAATTTCAAAGCACACTTTTGAAGCCAAAAAAGCTGGAATTGAGGCTTTAGTTTTTATGGCAAATTCAAACCCTCCTTTGGACAATTTAGAAAGAATTAAAAAAGTTTTAAGAAAAAAAGCTTATTGTCAAATATTTCCCGTTTCTGCCATTACTAAGGGTTTGAAGGGCAAAGAATTAGTCAATGTAGAAGAAATTAAACCTTATGTTTTAGGTTTTAGCGACGATGGCTATTATTTGGAAAATTTAGATTTATTAAAGCAGATTTTAGAAAAAAATGTTTTAGTTTTGGCTCATTGCTCGCCCCCATTTGAAATTGGAGTAAAAAAGCCTCACCTGGAAACAAAATATGTTGAAAGATATTTAAAAGTTTTTGAAAAAGTTGGGGGGAAATTACATATTCAACATGTCAGCCAAAAAACAACTGTAGAATTAATTAGGAATGCGAAAAAAGATGGTTTAAAAATAACCTGTGAAACTTGTCCTCACTACTTTACTTTTACTAAAGATGATTTAGAAACCAAGGTAAATCCACCCCTTGGCACAAAAAAAGATGTTTTGGCGATAAAAGAAGGATTGGCTGATGGAACAATAGATGTTATTGCTTCAGATTATGCTCCTTTACCCAGAAAGACTGGCATTTCAAATTATTTTGCTTTTTTGTGGCTTTCTTTTGGATTAGTTTTTGAAGGGGTTTTAACTAAAGAACAATTAAAAGAAAAACTTTATCTCAATCCCAAAAAAATAATTGAACAACAAGGTCACAAATTAAAAATTTAAAAATTAATGAGGCACATAATTTCAATTTCAGATTTTACAAAAAAAGAAATAGATGAAATCGTAAAAGGTGCTTCAAAAATGATAAATTATGCAAAAAGAAAAATTTCTCCTCCAGAAGCTAAATTAAAGAAGAAACCAAAAGTTACTCTTTTGTTTTTGGAACCTAGTACTAGAACTTTAGGTTCTTTTGAAGAATCAGCAAGAATTTTGAATTGGCCAACAAAAACGATTTCTGGCAAAGAGGGAACTTCTTTAATGAAAAAAGAAAGTTTAGCTAATACAGTTAGAATGATGGCAGTTCAAGGAACAGATATTTTGATTTTAAGAACAAAAGAAGAAGGAACAGCTCGCTTTGCAGCTGAAATTTTAGAAAAATCTGGCTTTGAAAAAATTTCAGTAATTAATGCTGGAGATGGAGCTAATCAACATCCAACTCAGACTTTTTTGGATAGATTGACAATCTTAAAAGAGCTTGGAAGATTAAGAGATTTTACCTTTGGTTTTGTTGGAGATTTAAAATATAGCAGAACAGTTCATTCCCTTTTGAGCTCTTTTTCGCCACAAGATAATGTAAAATTTAAATTTGTTTCCTGCCCAGAAACAAGATTGCCTCAAAAATACAAAAGAAATCTAAACTATATAGAAAGCGATTCTTTAGATGATCTAAAAGATTGCGACATAGTTTATGTAACCAGAATTCAAGAGGAAAGATTTACTGATCCTTTGGAACTAGAAAGAGTAAGAGGAAAATTCAAAATCACAAAAGAGGTTTTGGATAGCCTTAAAAAGGATGTGAAAATAATGCATCCTCTGCCCTATGTAGACGAAATTTCACCAGAAATTCGTTTAGATAAAAGAGTAATTATTGATAAACAAGCTTGGTATGGAATTCCAACAAGAATGTATCTTTTACTTTGGGCAAATAAAAAAAGAGTTGAAAAAGTTAAAAAAGAGCTATCACAAAAAATCAAAAAGAATATTTTGGTAGATATGGAAATTGATAAATATTTGGCTCAAAGAAAAAAGGAAGAAAAATACTTCAGACCAATTAGAAATGGCGTTGTTTTGGATCATTTATCAGTTGGTACAGGAGACAAAATCAAAAAGTGTTTAATTTCTGCAAAGGTTTTAAAAGAAAATAGCGTTATTCATTTAATTGAGAATGTGCCCTCAAAGAAAATGAAAATAAAGGATGTTTTAATTTTAGAAAATGCTTTCTTAACAGAAGAGCTTTATGGACTAATTAGAGTAATTTCTCCCCAAGTGACATTCAATGTTTTAAAAGAAGGAAGGTTTCAGAAAATAAAGGTTGAATTGCCAGAAAAAATTACAAGTTCAAATTCTTTTTCTTGCCCAAACAAGGTTTGCATTACCAATTTAGACCCTGAAGCAAAATCAAAATTCCAAATTATAAAGGTCGAAAAAGAAAATTTTCTCTTAAAGTGTGAATATTGCGAAAGAGAATTTGAAAGAGAAGAAATTATAAAAACCATCTAAAAAATATGGCTCCAAAACATCTCACAATGGATCTTGATTTGAAAAAAGAAGAAATTTGGGAAATATTTCATTTGGCAAAAGAGTTAAAAGAAAAACAAAAAAGAGGGATTCCACATGAGTTATTAAAAGGAAAAAGCTTGGCAATGATTTTTCAAAAGCCATCAACCAGAACAAGAGTAAGTTTTGAAGTAGCAATGACTCAACTTGGAGGACATGCTTTAAATTTGTCTTCACAAGAACTTCAACTTTCTCGAGGAGAAACAATAGCTGATACTGCAAAGGTTTTATCAAGATATGTAGATTGTATTATGGCAAGGGTTTTTGATCATCAAGATATTGTTGAGTTAGCAAAAAATTCAACTGTTCCAGTAATTAATGGTCTTTCTGATAAATTTCATCCCTGCCAAGCTTTAACTGATTTGTTCACCATTTGGGAAAAATTTGGAACCCTAGAAAATCTCACTTTAGTTTTTGTTGGAGACGGAGACAACAATGTAACAAATTCTTTGCTTTTACTTTGTGCCAGATTGGGAGTTAATTTTAGAGTAGCTTGTCCTGAAAAATATAAAACAAGAAAAGAAATTTTGGATTTAGCAAAAGAAGATATTGAAAAAAATAAAGTAAAAATTGAAATTTTGGAAGATCCAAAAGAAGCAGTAAAGGGAGCTGATGTAATTTACACTGATACTTGGGTAAGTATGGGAAGAACTGATGTAAAAGAAAGATTAGAAGCTTTTAAAAATTACCGGGTCAATAAAGAACTTTTATCTTTTGCAAAAGAAAGCGTCAAAGTAATGCATTGTTTGCCTGCTCACAGAAATCAAGAAATTACAGACGAAGTGATGGATGGACCAAATTCAATAATTTTTGATCAGGCAGAAAACAGGCTTCATGTTCAAAAGGCAATTTTAGTTAAATTGTTAACTTAAATAAAAATGGAAAAAATTTTATTTGCTGGATCTTCAGATCCAAAAACAGCAAAGATTTTAGCAAAAAGAGCCAAAATTAAATTTGGAAAAATTTTGATTAAAAAGTTTGCCTGCAAAGAAAAGTATGTAAGAATTTTTGAAAATGTTAGAGGAAAAATAGCTTACATTTATCAAACATTAACTCAAAATCCAGATGAAATTTTAATTGAAACTTTCTTGATTGCTAAAGTTTTAAACCAAGAAAAGGCAAAGAAAATAATTTTGATTTCTCCAATTTTGCCTTATTCAAGGCAAGAAAGAATTGAAAAAGAAAGGAAAGAGCCAAATTCAGCCCAACTTTTAGCTAATCTTTATGAAGCTTGTGGGATTGAAAAAATAATCACTTGCCATCTTCACTCAGAAAATATCTTAAGGTTTTATAAAATAGAAGTTTTAAATATTAAGCCTTATTCAATTTTTGCCAGTGAATTGAAAAAAGTGATCAAGAAAGAAAAAAATTGGCAAATAATAGCTCCAGATATAGGGGCTCTAAATGATGCCAAGGCGCTTTCTCAACTTTTGGGAAATTTGGAGTTTTCTTTTTTTGAAAAAAGGAGAGAAGATCCTGCAAAGAAAGCCAATTTTGTCTCGGGTTTAGTTTTTAAAGGAAAATTAAAGAAAGAAAATGTAATTTTGTTTGATGATATGGTAGATACTGGCCAAACAATAATTAAAGCAAAAAGAGAGCTTGAAAGATTAGGGGCAAGAAAAATAATTTTAGCTGTCACTCATTCCATTTTGTCAGGAAATGCAAAAGAAAAATTAGAAAAAGAGGGTTTTTATAAAATTTTCTTTTCAAATTCTATCCCTCATTCTTTTGAAAGTAAAAAATTTGAAATTTTGGATTTAACCCCCGAAATCGCCAAGTTCTTATGAGAAGATTCAATCAAGAAAAATTCAATCAATTCATAATTGAAAATAACGTGATTGGATTTTTTGAAAAGCCAGTTTTGTTGAAATCAAAAAGAAAATCTCATTTTTATATTAATTGGCGGAATGTTTTAGAAGATGCTTGGTTAGCTGATAAACTTTCAGATTTTGTTTTAGATTTTGTCAAAGATTTAAATTTAAAAGTTGATTGCTTTTTGGGAATTCCAGAGGGAGCAACAAAGCTTGGAATTTTGGTTCAATACAAATTTGCAAAAAAGTCAAAAAATTTCAAGAAAGGAAAATTTGTATTTCCAATGCTTAGAGCAAAACCAAAAGAACATGGAGCAGAAAAAGATAGATATTTTCTTGGGGTGCCAAAAGGAAAAATAGTTTTGTTAGAAGATGTTACTACAACTGGAAGTTCAATCTTTGAAGCTATTGAAAAATTAGAAATGGTAAATTTAAAGCCAATGGCTGTAATTTCTCTGACAAATAGAATGGAAAAAACTTTAGATTTCAAAAATCCAAAAGAAATTCTTAAAAAAAAGAAAGTTGAATTTTTTGAAATGTCAAAGGCAACAGAAATTTTACCCTTAGCTATAAAAAAACTGAAACCAAAAAAGGAAATTGTTCAAAAAATAATTGAAGAATTTGAAAAATTTGGCGTAGAAAAACTAAAAATTTAATGGAAAATTTCGCTGACAGATTAATAAAAGAAATTGAAAAATATCAAAATCCATCTTGTGTTGGACTAGATTCTGATTTTGAAAGATTTCCAAATTTTTTAAAAAAGAAAAGGGTTTCTCAAGCTATTTTTTGGTTTAACAAAGCAATTATTGATTTTACTTTGGACCTTGTTCCTGCTTATAAAATTCAAATTGCCTTTTATGAAAAATATAAATTAGAGGGGCTTAAAGCTTTTGAGAAAACAATCTTTTATTTGAAAGAAAAAAAGAAAATAATAATTGTTGATGCCAAAAGAGGTGATGTGGAGCATACAGCTAGAGCTTATTCTTTTTCTTTTTTGAATCCTAAGGGCTTTGATGTCGATGCGATAACTTTAAATCCCTATCTGGGAAGAGATAGTATTTTGCCTTTTTTGGAAGATGCCAAAAAATATCAAAAAGGAATTTTTGTCTTGGTTAAAACTTCAAATCCTTCATCAAGAGAAATTCAAAATCAAAAACTAAAAAACGGAAAAGAACTTTATCAATTGGTCGCAAAAATGGTCAAAGAATTAGGAAAAAATACCGAAGGAAAATTTGGTTATCAAATTGTAGGTGCAGTTGTTGGCGCAACTTTCAAAAAAGAAATGAAAATTTTGAGAAAGATGTTACCAAAAGCAATTTTTTTAGTGCCTGGATTTCAAACTCAAGGAGGAAAATTAAAAGATCTCATTTTTGCTTTCAACAAAGACAAAAGAGGAGCTTTAATTAACAATTCAAGAGGAATAATTTTTGCTTTTGAAAATGAAAATTTCAAAAAGAGATTTGGCGAAAAGAAATTCTATTTGGCAGCAAGAGAGGCAACATTGGAAATGAAACAAAATCTAAATTCTTTATTAAAAACTCTAAAATGAAATTTTTTCAAAAAGAAATTTCAGGAAGATTTACTATTCCCAGCGGAATTTTAACTACTGAGGTTTCTATTTTAGAAAGAGTAGCCAAAGAAATCCCAGAAATTGGTATTTTGACGACAAAAAGCATTGGTCTTGAAAAAAGAGAGGGAAATAAAGAGCCAATTTTGGTTAATTTTGCCCCACTTTCTTTTTTAAACGCTGTTGGTTTGGCAAATCCTGGAGTTTTAGAGTTCAAAAAACAAATTTCAAAAATAAAACTACCAAAAAATAAATTTTTGTTAATTTCAATTTTTGGAAAAAATGAAAAAGAATTTTTTGAAGTTGCAAAAGAACTTTCTCAGTTTGCAGATGGTTTTGAATTAAATTTATCCTGTCCTCACTCACAAAAATACGGTCAAGTTATAGGTCAAGATCTTGAGTTAGTTAAAAAAATAGTCAAAAAGGTCAAAACTTTAAGAAAACCTATTTTAGTAAAAATTTCCCCAAATATTGATTATTTAAAGATGGCAAAGGTTTCTTTAAAAGCTGGAGCAGATGGAATTGTGGCAATCAATACTTTGGGTCCTGGAACTTATTTAAAAGATGGATTTTTTGTTTTATCTAATAAGTTTGGAGGAATTTCTGGAAAAGCAATTTTGCCAATTGGTTTAAAAGTAGTTAGCGAAATAAGAAAATTGGGAGATTTCCCAATTATAGCTTGTGGGGGAATATCTTGCGCAAAAGATGTTATTTCTTATCAAAAAGCTGGAGCTAATTTTTTTGGTATTGGTTCTGCGCTCTTTAAAATGGATTTTGAAACTACAAAAAAATATTTCAAAGCTTTAGAAAAAGATCTAAAAACTGGTACAAATTTTGCAGAAAAATTTTTAAAAAAAGAAGTTGAAGATTATCAAAAATTCAAAGTAAAAAAGAAAATAATTTTTGAAAAAGATCTATTTTTGTTGGAGCTTGAAGGAAAAATTAAAGCTTTGCCCGGGCAATTTGTCTTTTTGTGGTTGCCAGAAATTGGTGAAAAGCCATTTTCAGTTTTTGAAAATTCCCCTTTAGCTTTTTTAATTAGGAAAGTTGGATTTTTTACAAAAAATTTATCAAAAGTTAGAGAGGGTCAAAATATTTATTTGAGAGGACCTTATGGAAAAAAACTAAATCTTAGGGGAAAAATTTTACTTTGTGGTGGAGGAACAGGAATTGCTTCTTTGTTTTTATTTGCCAAAAATTACAAAAACTCTGTGATAATTTCTGCTAAAGAAAAAAGTTTTCTTGAGTTTTTAAAATCTAAATTTAAAAAGTATTCTGGAAAAATTTATGCTAAAGAATTTTTTGAACAAAAAGAAATTGAAGAAATTATTAAAAAAGAGAGTCCTGATTTTATTTTAACTTGTGGACCAAGAGGTTTTGTTGAAATGGTAATTGAAGCTGGAAAAAAATTTTTAAAAAGAGAAAAAATTTATTTTTCCTTAGATTTTATGACAAAATGTGGAGTTGGACTTTGCGGTTCTTGTGCAACAAAAAGAGGGTTGAGAGCTTGTGTTGATGGTCCCTTTTTAAAAGAAATTGAGTTTTGAAAATTAGATTCTATTTAACTTTCGTTCCTGGGGGCACTTCTTTTTCTGGAATCAAAATTACTGGCTCGCCATTTAAATTTGCTGCCAAAAGCATTCCTTGGCTTTCAATTCCCATTATCTTTTTTGGTTCCAAATTTGCAACAACTACAATTTCTTTTCCGATTAAATCTTCGGGTCTATAATATTTTGCAATTCCAGCAACAAGTTGTCTTTTTTCGTTTCCCAAATCTACAATCAATTTCAAAAGCTTTTCACTTCCCTCAACTCTTTTTGCTTCAATTATTTTTGCAACTCTTAAATCAATTTTTTGAAAGTCTTCAAAGGAAATCATATTGTCCTGCTTAAATTTGCTTTAAAGTTTTCTTTTTCGATTAAATTTTCAATTGTTCAGCAAATTTTCCAATTAAAGGAAGAGGTTTTTCTTCTCCTTTTGAAGCATTAATCACTCCAATAATAAACAATATAAAAACTCCAAGGCTTAGCAAACTACTTATCCATCTAAAAAACCATGGTAAAATTCCGTTCAAAACACTAACTGCTACTCCACAAATAAAAAGTCCTAAACCCTGTTTAACATGGTATTTTACAAACGGGTCGTTTTTTGACTCGGTCAATAGAGGGACGAAAAACAAAATGTAAGCAACGATTGCCATTGCCGTATTCTTTTTCTGGGCTTCTGGTTGAGATGTCTGAGGTGTTTGAGGTGTTTCTGCCATTTTATTTATTTATTAATAAAAATTCGACCTTTTAGCTAACTAAAATCTCCACCAAAGTTTTTTGATTTCTTTCCTTATTAACTTTCATCGCAACCTCACCAGTAATTTGCGCTTTTTCCACGATAGGAGAAATTGGTAGTACATTCGTTTCGAGTAAAATTGTATCTCTCCCTAAATTCAACCTGGTTTTCATTAATTGTAACAAGAACCTTCTTTAATGGAAAAATTTCCAATTTAGCTTCAACCGGCAAAGAAATAATTAAAACTACCACTTTTTTTCATTTTGTCCAATCGGAGTTGACAAAACTGGTTTAAATTATATCAAATTTAAAAAATTTATTAAATCTAAAAATCAAATCTTGACTGAAAAATTTCCTGGTATAATTAAATAAAGGTCGAATAAAAAGCTAATAAAATTGTAATGAATAAAAATTTACTTTTTATTGCAATATTGATAGCTGGAGGCTTAATTTTAGGAACAATATTTTTCACGGCAAAGAAAGGAGAGAAAGTTCCTCCAACAGAAACTGCAAAACCTATTGAAACACCTCTTTCAAAATCAGAAGAATCATTTCGGACAATCAAAGGAATTGGTTTTAAAGAAGGAGCCTGGGCAGAATATAAAATTAAAGGTGGGGTCGAGGGAAAGCTAACAGTGAAAATGTTTTCGTTTGATATTGAAGGAAAGAAAATAAAAGGGCTTGAAATAACACATTCTGAAATGGGAGGTTATGTTAATTTTTGGGACGATGCTGGAAAATTCTATCAAGGAATAATTTATCCAAAAGTGGGGTTAATATGTGTTGGCGGTGAAATTGCTAAAGAAGGATCTTTTGGGGCGACCCCATT
>CAZGXQ010000055.1:0-6313 GCA_964530195.1 uncultured Candidatus Saccharibacteria bacterium
TTCTAAATAATTTTTCTAAATTACCCAATTCAAGAACGCTTTGTTTTTTAAGAAAAATAGCAAACTCTCCTTTAGCTTTTGAGCAAATTAAGCGTATAAAAGAAGTTAAAAAATCGATTGTTTACGATTTAACAACTACTAAGAATTTTTGGGCTAATGGATTTGTAATTCATAATTCCTACGGCATCAATCTTCCAAATTTCCGGGCAGTAGTTAGAGATGTGAAAAGATACTATCCAGGATTAGGATCTGTTTATTTGCCGGTTTTGGAAGTTGAACAAATGTTTGGAAGGAGTGGAAGGCCTCAGTTTGATAAGTGGGGAGAGGGGATTTTGGTGGCAAAGAGTAAAAAAGATGAAAGGGAATTGGAAAGTTATTATATTAAAGGAGAATTGGAGGAGATTTCAAGCAAAATCTCTACAGAATCTGCTTTAAGGATGCACATTTTATCTTTGATTTCGAATAGGTTTTGTAAAAGTCAAAATCAATTGATGGACTTTTTGAAAAAAACTTTCTTTGGCAAAAAATTTAAGGAAATTTCAATTTTAAAAGAGAAAATCGATGAAGTAATTTTTGCCCTTGAAGATTGGCAATTTATAAAAACCGAAGAAATAAACGAAAATGGAGAAGTGGTGGACAGAAAATTGATAGCAACAAAAGTTGGAAAAAGAATTTCCCAGCTTTATTTGGATCCAGCGAGCGCTAATTTATTCATTGAAAATTTGAAAGAATGTCAAAAAGCTAATGAGTTTACTTTACTTTGCCTTTTAGCAAAAGCAGAGGAATTAAAACCTTCCCCAACTTTATCAACAAAGGACGCTCTTTTAATTGAACAAAAGATTTTTGAAAACGAGGAATTTTTCTTTTTTCAAATTCCAGATGAATTTGATGAAGATTACGAAGAATTTTTGAGAGAGGCAAAGTTAGCAACGATGTTGAGCTTTTGGATTGAAGAAAAAACAGAAAGTGAAATTATGGAAAAATTTAAAATTACTCCCGGGGAATTACATTCGAGGATTGAAATCTTAGATTGGCTTTTGTATTCAATCTTAGAAATTTCAAAACTTATTCCTTTCAATGAAGAAATAAAGAAGATGCTAAAAAAATTGAGAATCAGAGCTTATTATGGAATTAAAGAAGAATTAATTCCTTTAGTTTCTTTGGAAGGGATTGGAAGAGTAAGAGCAAGGGCACTTTTTGATGCAGGACTGAAAACAATTTCAGATTTGAAAAAAGCAAGTTTAGAAAAGATAGCTCAAGCTTTAAAAAGTAGGAATTTGGCAGAAAAGGTGAAAAACCAAATTAAATAATTCTTGTCTTTTAAACTTACTATCTAACCAAAATTTAAAAATTCTTTCTCTTCAGCAACAGTTCAACTCTATACTTCAGATAAAAAAAGCACCAACCTCCTGAGAGCGTTTCTTCAAGTTTTAATTTTTTTATTTTTCTCCAAAGAGTTAAACTCCTGACCCATAGAGATTATTAGAATATTAAAAATTAAAAAGCCCGTGAAGCAGTTTTAATTAAATTATGTCTTCTTTTTTAACCTTTCTAACTCTTCTTTTAGTTTTTTAATTTCTTCTTTAAGTTCTATCATTTTCAATTCTCTTCCAATTGCTATCTTGTGGAACTCTTCTAATTCCTTAATTTTTTCTTTTAGATCTTGAGTGCTAAGCCTTATTTTTTCTTCCATTTCTTGTTGAATTTTTTTCAGCGGGGTCACATCTATAAAGGCTAAAAAGAATCCTGCAACTTTTTCATTTTTTATTCTTGCTGCCCAGAAAGTATTAACTATTATTTCTTCACCGTTCTTTTTAACTAAAATCAACTCTTGATTTTGCAATTCATGATTTTTTTGAAGAAGGGAAATTATATTTTTTATTTTTTCTTTTTCGGAAAAAATCTCTTCAATGCTACTTCCTGTTATATCTAAGGCATCAAAACCGGTTAATTTTTCAAAAGCTTTATTAATTTGAATGATGTAAAAAGTAGAAGAAAGATCACAAACTGGAATTGGCAAAAAATTGAAAAAATCATTGATATAATCTATCAATTCATTTAGTTCGTCTTGGTACTTTTTTATTTCACCTTCTTTTTCCTTCATTATTCCCAAGCAAAATAAAATTCATCAAAAGGGTCCCCTCTAAATGCACACTTTCTTTCCTCAATTATTATTTTTGTTGCGCCAGAAGCGATTTTTCCTATTTGATAGAAATAACCTGCGTGATAAATGCACAATAGAGGATGAAATTTATACCCCTTCAATCTTACAACTGCATATTTTTTTTCTATATTATAATCTGTAACCTCCAACTCTCCAAAGTCAAAATACTCTTTCCAATATTCTGGTGCTTTTTTTAAAACCACATCAATTGAAATAAAAAACTTGGTCAAAATTTTAGTGATCGGAGAAAGCTTGACTGCTGCCTTTCCCATTTCAAAAATTTCCCTTTCATCTAAATTTAAAATTTCTTTTATCAAAAGAACTATTAAAACAGAAACTGCTTCTGGATACATACTTGCATGTTTCACATTGTCCAAATCAATTGGAATTTCCAATTCTTTTATTCTTTCTTTTAATTTTTGTATTGCGCTTTCTCCTCCCTTCTTTCTTAGATATTCAAGATTAGTTAAAATGATTGTTCCTTTGACATTTCCTGGAATTTTTAAAATTTGAGCTACATCTTTTTCTGTTACATAAAACTTTTCCATGATTATTAATTTTATAATTTTTTGCCACCAAAATAAAGAGAAGTTTACACATTTGACAAATTTTACCAATTAGGGTATATAAAAAATATGAAGAACATTTATAACCTGCTGGAATGGTTTGGAAATCCGAGTTGGGTTATTCTCAGGCTTGCCCAAGCCACCCCTGAAATTACTCCACGCGAAATGAAAATACTCCAGTACAGATGGGAAAAACATCTCACCCTCACCGCAACAGCCCAAAAACTCCAAATTTCCAGAAATCGTGTTAAGGACTTAGAAGAAAGAGCGATGGAAAAAATTGGAAAGCGCTGGGACCATTTATTTTTGCCTGCTGTAAAAATTATCGAAGACATCCTCAACCAAACTTGCTCCTTGGGAAGCCAGAGATAAATTCTCTGGCTTTTTTGTTGAATAGACGAACGATTTCCAAATTCCTTCTTAAAGAGGTAAAATACTTTTATGAAGCGAATATCCCTTTTCTCCACAATTGTTTCTATAGGATTGATTTGTTTTTTTGTTCTTCCATTAATTTTATTCCATGCAACTATGTTTGAGACAGGAGCAGCGCTGATAGGATTTTATGTTTATGTGTGTGGAATAATTACTGCTGTAGGAGGAATTTATTTTGCAAGCGAATTTCTAAAGGTAGAAAAAATTATTTTCGATATAGAAAGTCTTCCTCTTTTAGAAACCGATGAAGCCGTTGAGGGTGTTCCATTTGCGGGAGAAGGCATTATTGAGCCAGAAAATGGAAAAATCCTTAAATCTCCTTACACCAATACCCCTTGCGTTTATTTTCACAGCATAAAAGAAAAATATGAAAGACAAGGGCAAAGTGGTTGTTGGAAAATTGTAGAAAACATAGCAAGTTTTGTCCCTTTTTACATCAAAGATAAAAGAGGCAAATTAAAAGTAGATCTTGCAAATTTAGATAACGATTTTTCAGGATACATAATTTCAATAAAAAGAAATATTCCAGATCCAAAAAATAGCGAAATAGACTGCGACGCTGTTCTAAAACACGCACCATATCCTTTATCGAGAGACGTTTTTTCTTTCTTAACTCCTTCTTCATATCGAGTAAGCGAGTTTGTATTGAGACCAGGAACAAAAGTTTTTGTTTGTGGAATGGTTTCAAGGAGGAATGGGAATTTGGTTTTGCACGAAGACGAAAAATGGCCCTTAATAATAAGTAAAAAGAGTAGAGATCAATATGTAAGAGAGTTTTATCGAGGAGAAAACTTGATTTATCTTAGCCATTTTTTCGCAGCTGCAGGATTTACAATAAGTTTATTAGCAATAAATTACGCCATTAAACTGAAACCAATTCATCTTTTAATTTTGCTTTTGTTTGGAAATCTATTTATTTTGGGAAGTATTGGTTTTACAATTTATAATCGAATTGTAGCCCTCAGAAATAGAGCTTTGAATGCTTTGAGCAATATTCATGGAGAACTAAAAAGAAGAGCAGATCTAATTCCTGCTATTGTGGAAATAATAAAAGGATATGTGAAACACGAAAGCGAAATTCAAAAAATTATCGCAGAGTCAAGAGAAAAAATAATTTTTTCAAGTGAATTAAAGAGAGAAAAAGAACCAATTATTTCTTCACTCGTTGCAGTGATTGAAAACTATCCAGAGCTTAAAGCTTCAGAAAATTTTCAATCTCTAATGAAAACTTTAGTTGATACAGAAGAAAGGATTGCTTATTCTCGTGAATTTTATAACCGAACTGTGAGAAAATATAATACTTTAATTCAGCAGATTCCATTTTCACTTGTTGCAAAAATTTTGAGATTTAAGGAAATGGAATTTATCAGAATTGCTAAAGAATAAATTCAAAATTAATGAAAATAAACGACCAAGAACTTATCACTCAATTTTTAAAAGGTGACGAAAAAGCTTTAGAGCTTTTAATTCAAAAATATTTAAAGCCAATTTATGGATATGTTTTTAAATTTGTTCAAAATCAACAAGATGCCGAGGACTTAACTCAAGAAACTTTCTTAAAGATGTGGAGAAATTTAAAAAAATTTAAGAAAGAGAAAAACTTTAAAAGTTGGCTTTTTACCATTGCAAAAAATACCTGTTTTGATTTTTTGAGAAAGAAAAAGAAAAATTTAGCTTTGAATTTAGAGAACTTAGAGATTATAGCAGATTTTGCCCCCTCTTTCATTGAAGAGTTAGAAAAAGAAAGTTGGGCAGAAAAAATAAAAAGAGAAATAGAAAAACTTCCGTTTAAAATGCAAAAAGTGTTGGATCTTTATTATAATTTTGGTTTAAATTTTAGAGAAATTTCTGAAATTTTAAAAGAACCAGTAAATACAATAAAAAGCAGACACAATCGAGCAATTTATAAGCTAAAAAAATCAATCTTTCAATAAATTCTTTATGAGGAAATTTTTGTTTTTTCTTTTAGCTCTAGTCCTTCTTGGGATTTCTATTTTTTATTATTGGCCAAAAATAAATGTAAAAATTCCTGAAATTCAAAACTTTTCAAAGAAAGTTGAAGAAATAACAAAGTTTCCAGAAATAATTCAAGAAAGAAAAATCGCTCCCCCACCCCTAAAAGTTATTAAAGAAGAAAAGCCAGAAGCAATTTTAACTCAAAAAGGAATAATTGAATGGACGAACAAACAAAGAGAAAAATACGGTTTAGCGCCTTTAAAAGAAAATCCACTTTTAGATGAAACTGCCCTGGCAAAAGTTGAAGATATGTTTGAAAATCAATACTTTGCTCACGAATCCCCATCTGGAGAAGGAGTTTCAAATTTAGCAAAAAAATTTGGTTATGACTTTTTATTAATTGGTGAAAATTTGGCAATGGGAAATTTTTCATCTGATGAAGATTTGGTTTTAGCTTGGATGGAAAGTCCAGGACACAGAGAAAACATTTTGAACGAAAAATATCAAGAAATTGGAGTTGCGGTAAAAAAAGGAATTTTTGAAGGAAAAGAAGTTTGGATTGCGGTTCAGCATTTTGGTTTACCATCTTCATTCTGTCCTAAACCCAATCTTTCTTTGAAAGATAAAATCGAAGAAAACGAAAAACAATTATCTGAAATTGAGAAAGAACTGCTAGTTTTACAGTCTGAAATTAAAAAATTTAAAAGATGGCAAAGAGAAGAAATCTCACAAAAAATTAATCAATACAACGAATTGGTTTTAAAATATAATAACTTAGTTGAGGAAACAAAAAATTTAATTGATCAATACAATTTTCAAGTTAGCTTATTCAATCAATGCCTCTCTAAAGTTTTGGAATAGTAGACTAAAAATTTTTAGAAAAACGCAATTTAATTATTTTCCCATTTTTTGGTATTATGGAATATGTAATATATAAAATTCAAAATTAAAGCAGAGTGAATTCGGATTTTTAAACCAAAATCAAGTTTAAAAAGGCAAAAACAAACTGGCAACGTTTAACGTTGCCAGAAAAATTTCTTCACTTGTTGCAGTGATTGAAAAATATCCAGAGCTTAAAGCTTCAGAAAATTTTCAATCTCTAATGAGAACTTTAGTTGATACAGAAGAAAGGATTGCTTATTCTCGTGAATTTTATAATCGAACCGTGAGAAAATATAATACTTTAATTCAACAG
>CAZGXQ010000056.1:0-29671 GCA_964530195.1 uncultured Candidatus Saccharibacteria bacterium
ACAATGGTTAGAGAAATAAGAGAGGCAAGAGAGGGAGAAGATGGATCATATCCTATTGAGTTTGCAGGCGACAAAGAATTTATTTTTTATTCTGATATTGATGGAGATGGAAAAACAGAAAGGGTAAGATATTTTTTAGGAGATGTTGATACAAGAACTTATATTCAAGAATGCCAAAGTTCACAAAAAGGAGGTTCTTGTTCTGTTTCTTTTTCAAATTTTTTGAGTGGAAACTTAAAAAAAGCTGAAGTTAAAATCTCAGCTCAAGGAGATCTAGGAGCTTCAAATGAATACATTGATATTTATTTGGATGGAAAAAAAATAGCCACAATTTGTAACTCAAGATGTACAGATTGCCCAGGGATTTGGCAAGGAACTGGAGTTTTTGATGTAACTTCTGATGCCACTGATAATTTGCTTAATTTTCTAGCTCAGGCAAGTTCTAGAGTTGATCCTTTCTGCCCGTTTTCTTTTAAAGTTAAATTTGAATTAACAATTACTCAAGAAATTCAAGGGCAAGAATTAAAAAAAGGAGTAATAAAGGCAACAGGTTTTCCTCCAAGATATCCTTTAGATAGAGAAGAAATTTTTGTTTTGAGTTCTTTTGTTAGAAATTCCCCTCCAATTTTTGAGTATTATGATCAAGATGGAAATAAAATTGAAGAATATCCTGCAAGATTGAAGGACACAAAAGTAATGAGAATATTTTTAGTGGTAAATGTTGATCCTCAAAAACCCCCAACAGAATATCAGTTAGAGTCTTTTGTTTATTTAAGAAATTTAAAATGAAAAAAGGAACAATTACACTTTATTTTTTGATTTTTAGCTTTTTCTTTTTAATTTTATTAACCGGGCTTTTAAGTTTCATTTTGACTCAACTCAAAGCAGTGAATCAAAAAATTGCCTGGCAACAAGCTTTTGAAATTGCAGAGGCAGGATTGAATTATTATCAATGGTGCTTAAATAATGAAGTGAGAGAGAGTTGTCAAACTGAAAAAGAATATCAAGACGCTTTCGGAAATGCAATTGGGAAATTTCAAATTTTGAGCGAAGAAACAATAAGTTGTGGAGCTTTAACCTCAAGAAAGATTATCTCTACTGGTTGGACTTATAAGTATCCGAATTTAAAAAGAAAAATTTCGGTTTTTTATGGCAGAGAATCGGTGGCAAAGTATTCTTATATTTTAGACTCAAATGTTTGGATTGGAGCAGACCATGAGATTAAAGGTCCTTATCATTCAAACGGCGGAATTAGAATGGATGGAGAAAATCAATCAACAGTTTCTTCTGCTCTTTCAGAATGGGTTTGTACTGATTCTTTTGGATGTTCTTCTTGCCCAACTTCAGCGGGTTGTAAAATAAAAAATAATCAATGCTATTGCCCAGGAGTTTTTACCACTACTAAAAATTCAAATCCTCAACTTTTTCTTTTTCCTTATTCTTCTTTTGACTTTGCTGGAGTAACTGTTGATTTAGCTCAAATTAAAAACGCTGCAAAATCTTTTGGAATTTATCTCCAACCTTCAAAAAATATTAATTCTCAAGGAAAGGGCTATCATTTAATTTTTAAAGATAATGGAACAGTTGAAGTAAGAATTATTACAAAGCTTTCACCAACTTATGGTTATTCTTTAGAAGAGGGCTGGCATTATGACTATTTTACAATCTCTCAAGAATATACACTTACCACTTATTCTATTTCTTCATCCTGTCCTTTAATTTTTGTTGAAGACAATATTTGGCCAGAAGGAAAAATTAAAGGAAAAGTAACCTTAGCTTCAGCTAACTTAATAGATCCAAATTTAGACACTGATGTAATTTTACAAGGAAACATTGATTACACTTTAAAAGATGGTTCAGATGGTTTGACATTAATTTCAGAAAGAAATATTTTAATTTCACCTAATTCCCCAAACCAAATGGAATTGAGAGGCATTTTTATTGCTCAAAAAGGAAGATTTTCAAGAAATCATTATCCAGGAAATATTAGAGAAAAATTGGAAATTGTAGGGTCAATTATTTCAAAAGGAAGAGTTGGAACCCAATGGGTTTCTGGAAGTCAAGTAGTTTCTGGATATTTAAAAAGGGAAACCTCAATTGATCCTTATTTGCTTTATTTACCTCCCACCTTTACTCCAAATTTTTCTCAAGAGTTTAAATTAATAAAGTGGGAAGAAGTTGAAAGATAGTTGACAAATTTTTGAAAAAAAATTAAAATAAAAAACATGAAAATCCTTAAATACCTCATTTATTTCATAATTTTTCTTTTTCCTCTTTTTTGGCTTCCCCTCTCTTTTGAGGCTATAGAATTTAACAAACTTTATTTTCTTTTCTTTTTAAGCTGGTTTGGAATTTTTCTCTGGATTTTAGGTCAAATCATTGAAAAAAAGGAAATCTCAATTCGTTACAATATTTTTGACTTCTTAATTTTCGCTTTTTTAATTTTAATTTTATTGTCCTTTGCCTTTTCAAGAGATAGAGTGAGTTCGTTTTTTGGTTCTTATTTAAGATTTAATGATGGACTTTTAGCTTTTCTTAGCTTTTTTGGATTTTATTTTTTAATTAGAAATAACTTGAAAATTAGAGGAGAAGGAGAAATTGAGGTTTCAAAGATTTTTAAAATTATTCTTTTTTCTTCTTTCTTTATAATTTTGTGGACATATTTTTCTTTATTTGGGATTTGGCAAAAAATTCCCTCAATTGGAAAGTATTTTATCTTTAGCCCCGCCTCCTCTTCTATTCACTCTCAATCAATATTTTTGGCAATAATTTTTACTCTAGCTTTTAGTTATCTCCTTTTAGGAGAAGGATTAAAAAAGTTAGAAAAATTGTTTTTAATTTTGCTTTTGGTTTTGAATTTTATTTTGCTTTTAATTTTTGATTTTAATCCTGCCTGGTACATTTTGGTTTTGTCCTTGATCTTTTTCTCTTTTGTTTTAGCTTTTGAAAAGGTTTTTGGGGAAAAAATTCACCTTTTTTTGATTCCAATTTCAATCATTATTCTGAGCCTTTCCCTTTCTTTCCTTAATGTCCAACTGATAATTTTTAATCTGTTTCCAAGAGCCCAAAATTTTCTTTTATTCCTTCCAAGAGAAAATATTTTGCCTCACAACGAATCATTTAAAGTCGCCTTAAAGAGTACAATTTCATCTTTTAAAAATGCGCTTTTTGGCTCAGGACCCGCTACTTTTTTGGAAAACTTTTCTCTTTTTAAATCCCAAAATTTTTGGCAATTTAGAACTACTACTTCTGGCAACAATTTTTCTGAAGTTTTATCAAATTTTGGATTTTTGGGTGCTTTAATTTTTTCTCTGATTTTGATTTTCGTTTTAATTTTAGCCTTTTTAAGAAAATTAGAGCCAAGGCTTCTTTTTGTGAAACCTTTTCTTTTATCTTTAGTTTTAGTTCAATTTTTCTTTTACCAAAACTTTCTTTTGGGATTTTTGTTTTGGTTGGCTCTTGGATTAGCTGCAAATTTAATGTTATTTAAAATTAAAAGGTTTAACTTGAAAGAATTTCCGGTTTTTGCGCTTTTATTTGAAATAGGAACAGTAGTTTTGGTTTTTGGTTTGATAATTTGCTTGGTTTATGGTATAAGTTTTTATTTGGCAGATTACAATTATAAAAAAGGATTTCTTGAACCAGATTTAGAAAAGAAAACTGCATTTTTCGATAAAGCTAAAAACTTGAATTCTTTCAATCCATATTATAAAATGATTTTATCTCAAGTATTTCTGCAAAGATATTTAAGAGAACTTCAAAAAGAAAATCCAGACCAAAACACTCTTTTGCAACTTGGGACTTTAGCAATAAATTTTGCAAAAGAGGCAGAGAGGGTTTCGCCAAAAAACATTTTATATAAGGAAAATTTAGCTTCAATTTACCGAGATTTAGCACTCGTAGAATTGAGCAAAAAGACCTTTGAAGAAGCACTAAGTTTGGAGCCAAAAAACCCAGGATTTTATTTGGAAATTGGAAAATTGCAGCTATCTATTGGAAATTTTGAAGAGGCAAAAAAGAGTTTTGAGAAGGCACTAGAAATTGAACCAAACTTTGTTCAAGCTGCCTTACAAAAAGCATTAACTTTAGAACTCGAAAAGAATTTAGATTTGGCAATTTCTGAATTAGAGGGTCTTTTACAAAAAAATCCATTTTTTGCTGAGGGATTGTTTCATTTGGGAAGAGTTTATTACTTAAAAAATGATTTAGAAAAGGCAAAAGAAAATTTGAATAAAGCCATAGCTTTGTTTCCAAATTATTCCAACGCAAGATATATTCTGGCTTTAGTTTATGAAAAAGAAGGAAAATTAGATCTGGCATTGAATGAGTTGAAAGAAATTGAGAAATTTAATCCCGAAAATTCATTTTTAAAAGAAAAAATTAAAGAAATAGAAACAAAGTTAGAAACTGAGTTTGTATCAGAGAAAGGTGAATAGACTTGACTTTTGTTTGAAAAAGATTAAAATTGTAAGGGATAAAATTTTGATTTCAATTCCAAAGAAAAACTAAAAACCAGCTTAAAACACCATTTTGATAGGTGATTTTTTCAATTTAAAATTATGAAAATTGTAAAAAAAGATTTTAGTAAAGCTAAAATTACCTTACCTTTGCCAGATTTGTTGAGTTTACAAAAAGAAAGCTGGAAAAATTTTTGGGAAAGAGATTTAAAAGAGCTTTTTGAAGAGATTTCTCCAATTAGAGATTATGCAAAAAAAGAATGGGAACTTTGGTTTTTAGATTATAATCTCGGTACCCCAAATTACAAATCAGATTTTGAAGCAAAAAGGAATAATGATACATTTGAAGCTCCGTTAAGAGTCAGAGTTCGTTTAGTAAATCTCAAAACAAAAGAAGTAAAAGAACAAGAAGTCTTTTTGGCTAATTTTCCGATAATGACAGAAAGAGCCACTTTCATTATTAATGGAGTTGAAAGAGTGGTTATTTCTCAACTCATTAGGTCACCAGGCGTTTTCTTTACCGCAGAGAGAATTGGGGAGATGAACTTTTTTGGGGCAAAAATAATTCCAAATCGAGGTTCTTGGTTAGAGTTTGACACAGAATTTAATGGAGTTTTGACAGTGAAAATTGATCGCAAAAGAAAATTTCCAGTAACTACTTTTCTTAGGGCTTTGGGAATTTCAGATGATTCAGAGATTAAAAAACTTTTTGAACAAGTGAACAAGGGAGAGAAAGATTATATTGAGGAAACAATAAAAAGAGACCCAACTAAAAATCAAAATGAAGCTTTAATTGAGATATATCAGAAACTAAAACCAGGAGATATTGCTTCTCCAGAAAGCGGAAAGGAGCTTTTAGAAAATATGTTTTTCAATTTTGAAAGATATGATCTCTCAAAAGTGGGGAGGTGGAGAATGTGGCAAAGAATTCCCGAATTAAAACCAAAAAATTATTCAGAAGATATTGAGATTAAAAAGGAAGATAGAGTTTTGAGGGTTGAAGATATAATCGCTGTTATAAAAGAAATAATCAGATTAAATAATGATCCAAATGCAAAACCAGACGAAATTGATCATTTGGGAAATAGAAGGGTGAGACCATTAAATGAATTGTTAGTGAATAGATTAAGGGTTGGGTTAACGAGAATGGCAAGAATTGTTAGAGATAGAATGTCAACTTTAGATACAGCAAGCATTACTCCTATTCAGCTTATTAATCCAAGACCAGTAATGACTGTAATCCAAGAATTTTTCTCTTCAAGCCAGCTAGCTCAATTTATGGATAATGAAAACCCTCTTTCTGAGTTAGAACACAAAAGAAGGTTAACTGCATCAGGTCCTGGTGGATTAACAAAAGAAAGAGCTGGTTTTGAAGTAAGAGATGTCCAACCTTCCCATTATGGAAGATTGTGCCCAATTCAAACTCCAGAAGGTCAAAACATTGGATTAATCACTTATTTGGCAGGTTATGCTAAAGTAAACCCTTATGGATTTATAGTCACCCCCTACTTTAAAGTAGAAAAAAATCGTGTAACCTCAAAAATTCAATATCTTACAGCTTATGAAGAAGAAAGATATATTATTGCCTCAGGGAGAATTTTGGTGGATGATGAAGGAAAAATTTTAGAAAAGGAGGTTGAGGCAAGAATTAGAGGAGAGCCAGGAGTAGCAAAGAGGGAAGAAATTGATTTTGTAGATGTTTCACCAGAGCAATCAATTTCAATTGCCACCTCTTTAATTCCGTTTTTACAAAATGATGATGCAAACAGAGCCCAAATGGGGTCTAATATGCAAAGGCAAGCTGTGCCCCTTTTGAATCCAGAGCCTCCATTGGTAATGACTGGGGTAGAAGAAGTTGTGGCTCGAAATTCTGGTCAGCTTCTAATTTCTGATGTTGATGGAATTGTTAAAGAAGTGGATGCCCAGCATATAGTCATTAAACCAAAAGAAGGAAAACTAAGAGTTTATTATTTGAGGACTTTTCAAAGGACAAATCAATATACCTGTTTTCATCAAAGACCGGTTGTTAAAAAGGGTCAAAAAGTAAAAAAAGGAGATATTTTAGCAGAGGGAGCTTCAATTTCTAATGGATGTTTAGCTTTGGGTAAAAACATTTTAGTTGCTTTTTTACCTTGGCGAGGAGCCAACTTTGAAGATGCTTGTGTAATTTCAGAGAGGTTGGTAAAAGAAGATATTTTTACCTCAATTTATATTGAAAATTTTACCTGTGATGTAAGAAATACAAAATTAGGACCTGAAATTACTACAAATGATGTGCCAAATGTAGCCGAAATTAAATTAAAAGATTTAGATGAAGAAGGGATAATAAGAATTGGAGCTGAGGTTTTTCCAAACGATATCTTGGTTGGAAAAATTTCTCCAAAAGGAGAAGCAGAACTTTCTCCAGAAGAGAGATTGTTAAGAGCAATTTTTGGAGAGAAAGCTAAAGAGGTAAAAGATACTTCTTTGAGATTAGAACATGGAAGAAGGGGTAAGGTGGTTGATATTAAAGTTTTTTCTCGGGAGTTAGGTCATAAATTAGATCCTGGAGTAATAAAAAGAGTTGAGGTTGAGATAGCAGACTTAAGGAAAATTCAGGCAGGAGATAAATTAGCTGGAAGGCATGGCAACAAAAGCGTAATCTCCAAAGTTTTACCAGAAGAAGATATGCCATTTTTAGAAGATGGAACTCCAGTAGATATTGTTTTGAATCCAATGAGCGTTGTTTCAAGAATGAATTTGGGACAAATTTTAGAAACTCACTTGGGTTTGGCTGCAAAAAAATTGGGATATCATGCTATTTCTCCTGCTTTGTCTGGTGCCACAGAAGACGAAATAAAAGAAGAATTAAAGAAAGCGGGATTTGAAGAAACAGGAAAGGTTACTCTTTATGATGGAAGGACCGGACTTCCATTCCCAGAAAAAGTGACTGTGGGTTATATTTATATGATGAAATTAATCCATATGGTAGAGGATAAAATTCACGCAAGATCAATTGGACCTTATTCTTTAATTACTCAACAACCTTTGGGAGGAAGGGCTCAGTTTGGTGGTCAAAGATTTGGAGAAATGGAGGTTTGGGCATTGGAAGGATATGGAGCAGCTCACAATCTTCAAGAAATGCTAACTATTAAATCAGATGATGTTTTAGGAAGAAGCGCTGCTTATCAAGCAATTTTGAAAGGAGAGGATCCAAAAGAACCAAATGTTCCTGCCTCATTTTCTTTATTAGTAAATGAACTTAAAGCTTTGGGTTTAGCTGTTGAAATCAAAGAAAAACCTAAAACAAAAGAAGAAAAACAAAAACCATGAAAGTTGAGGATATTATTGCAATAAGAATAAAATTAGCTTCCCCAGAAGAAATTTTAAGTTGGTCACATGGAGAAGTTACAAAGCCAGAGACGATAAATTATCGAACCCAAAGAGCAGAAAAAGATGGGCTCTTTTGCGAAAGAATCTTTGGACCAGAAAAAGATTATCAATGTTATTGCGGAAAATATAAAGGAGTGAGATATAAAGGAGTAATTTGTGATAGGTGCGGAGTTGAAGTAACAACCTCTTCTGTAAGGAGAGAAAGAATGGGTCATATTAAATTGGCAACTCCTGTATCTCATATTTGGTTTTTAAGAGGAGTTCCTTCAAGAATAGGAATGATTTTAGATTTGCCAATGCCTCAAGTTGAAAGAGTAATTTATTACGGAGCTTATATTATTACTGAAGTTGATGAAAAGGCAAAGAAAGAGATTTTGGAAGAAATAGAAAAGGAATATAGGGCTAAAGAGAAAAGCTTAAAAAACGAAAAAGATGCTAAAGAAAAATTGAGGGAGTTAAAGGAAGCAAAACAAAAAAGAATAAACGAAGTCTTATCAATTCAACCAGGAAAGGTTTTGAGCGAATTAGAATATCGTGATTTTTCGCTAAAATACGGACATTGTTTTAAAGCCGGTACTGGAGCTGAAACTTTAAGAAAAATTTTTGAAAAAATGAATTTGGATAAAGAAATTGAGAAATTGGAAAAGGAATTGAAAGAAAAAGCGCCCCAAGAAAGGAAAAAAATTTTAAGAAGATTGAAGTTGTTTAGATCAATGAAAAAAGCGGGAATTCGTCCTGAATGGATGTTTTTGAATGTTTTGCCAGTTTTGCCTCCTGAATTAAGACCAGTAGTTCAATTAGATGGAGGTAGATATGCTTCTTCAGATCTTAATGATTTATATAGAAGAGTAATTAATCGAAATAATCGCTTAAAATACCTAATTGAGATTGGAGCCCCTGAAGTAATTATCAGAAATGAAAAAAGAATGCTTCAAGAGGCAGTAGATTCTTTGTTAGATAATGAAATGAGAAAAGGAGTGACAACAAAGGCAACTACTGGAGGAAGAAGACTTTTGAAATCTGTCGCGGATATGCTTAAAGGAAAGCAAGGCAGATTTAGACAAAATCTTTTAGGAAAAAGAGTTGATTATTCGGGAAGATCTGTAATTGTTGTGGGGCCTGAGTTAAAATTTGATCAAGCAGGCTTGCCAAAAAGAATGGCTCTGGAACTCTTTAGACCATTTGTAATCAGGAAACTTTTAGAAAAGGAGTTAGCTTATAATGTGAGAGGAGCCAATCATTTAATTGATGAAGAAACAGATGATGTTTGGGCAGCCTTGGAAGAAGTAGTCAAAGACAGGGTAGTTTTGCTAAATCGTGCTCCTACTCTTCATCGCTTAGGAATTCAAGCTTTCTACCCAATATTAATTGAGGGAAACGCAATAAGAATTCACCCAATGGTTTGCAAAGCCTACAATGCTGATTTTGATGGTGATCAAATGGCAGTTTTTGTACCCCTTTCTCAGGCAGCTCAAAAAGAAGCAAAAGAAAGAATGCTTTCTTCTTTGAATCTTTTAAAACCTGCAACCGGAACTCCAATTGTTACTCTTTATCAAGATATTGTCTTTGGCTGCTATTGGTTAACTACTCTTGTAGAGGGCGCAAAAGGAGAGGGGAAAATTTTTAGTGAAGCCTTTGAGGCAATTTTAGCAGCCGAATTTGGAGATGTTGATTTGAGAGCTAAAATAAAAGTCAAAGATCCAAAGGGAAAGGATTTGATTGAAACATCAGTTGGAAGAATTTTATTCAACGATGCTTTACCACCAGATTTTCCATTTCAAAATCAACAAATTAAGATAAAGGATTTAGAAAGAATAGTGGCTGAAATTATTGAAAAGTATGAAAGGGAAGTGGTTGCCGAAACCTTAGATAAAATAAAGGAACTTGGTTTTGAGTATTCAACTCTTTCGGGTTTAACTTTTGGAATGGATGATTTGATAGTTCCAAAAGAGAAAAAAGAAATTTTAGAAAAAGCCGAAAAAGAAATTGAAAAAATTGAAGAAAATTTTGAAAAAGGATTTTTATCTCTTAAAGAGAAAAAGTCAAAAGCAATTGAAATTTGGAGTAGAACAAAATCTGAAATTGAAAAATTAGTTCCAAAAACTTTAACTCCCAAAAATCCAATTTACCAAATGGTAGATGCGGGAGCTAGAGGTTCTTGGGCTCAACCTGTTCAGATGTGCGGAATGAAGGGTTTGGTAATTAATCCTGCAGGTGAAATTATTGAGTTGCCAGTAAAATCTTGTTACAAAGAAGGATTTAAAGTTTTGGAATATTTCATTTCCACTCATGGAGCAAGAAAGGGAACAGCCGATACTGCATTGAGAACATCTTCTGCAGGATATTTAACCAGAAGATTAGTTGATGTGGCTCATGGAGTAATTATCACCACAGAAGATTGCAAAGATAAAAAGGGTCTTGAGATTTTCAGAGAAGATGCAGATGAAATTGGTCAAGATTTCATTTTCAAAATTGTGGGAAGGGAAATTTTAGAAACGGTTAGAGACCCAAAAACTAAAAAAGTAATTATTAAGGAGGGAGAAATAATTGATTGGGAAAAAGGAAGAGAAATAATAAAGGCAGGAGTTAAAAAAGTAAGAGTCCGTTCCCCCTTAACCTGCAAGAGTATTTCTGGGGTATGTAGAAGATGCTATGGGTGGGATTTGGGAAATAATAAACCAATAAAATTAGGAGAAGCAGTAGGAATTGTAGCAGCCCAAGCTATTGGAGAACCTGGCACTCAATTAACAATGAGAACCTTCCATACAGGAGGCGTTTTTGGAGCAGGAGATATTACTACTGGTTTACCGAGAGTTCAAGAAATTTTTGAAGTTAGAACTCCAGCAAACGAAGCTGTAATTTCTGAAGTTGAGGGAAAAGTTATCGAAGTCAAAAGAGGATTAGTGAAAGTTAAAGCAAAAGATGGAAAAATACATGAATATCAAATTCCAATTCACAAAGAAATTTTAGTGAAAGAAGGTGACAAAATTGAAAAAGGACAAGCGCTTTCTGATGGAGATTTAGATCTTAAAAAATTCTTAAAATTGAGAAAGAAAAAAGAAGAGGTTTGGAGATATATGATAAAGGAGTTGCAAAAAATTTATTGCAGTCAAGGGGCAAATATCCACGACAAACACTTTGAAATTATTTTAAGACAAATGTTTTCTAGGGTAAAAATTAAAGATCCTGGAGATAGTGATTTTGTTCCAGGAGAAGTTGTCGAAAAGGAGGTGTTCATAAGAATAAATCGTCTACTCAAAAAAGAAAAGAAAAAACCAGCAAAAGGAACTTTGCTCTTGCTTGGAATTTCAAAAGTTGCCTTAACCACATATTCTTTCTTGTCAGCCGCTTCTTTCCAAGAAACCTCAAGAGTTTTGATCAGAGCAGCGCTTGAAGGAAGGGAAGATAGATTAAGAGGATTAAAAGAAAATGTGATTTTGGGAAGATTAATTCCGGTTGGGACTGGATTTAGAGGACCTGAACCAGAATGATAAAATTAAAATATGAAGAACAAAAGAAAGAAAAACTCAAAGTTTTTTTTGCCAGAAGGGCTTAAAAGATATTTTTGGGGTTTATTTTTTCTTTCTCTTTCTTTAATTTTTTTTCTGGGAATTTTCAAAAAAGCGGGCATTGTTGGAAAAATTTTATTTTCTTTTTCTCTCAAACTAATTGGTAAAGCAACCTATTTTTTGCCTTTCATTTTGTTTTTAACCTCTTTGGTTTTCTTTTTTTCTCCTTATGAAAAATTTTATTTTGGAGTATCTTTAGCAGCATTTCTTTCAATTTTTTTTCTTTCTGGGATTTTTGGCATTTTAAAAGGAAGGGAGGGAGGGGGATTTTTTGGTTTTTTATTGACTCTTTTGACAAAAATTTTTGGTTCGATTTTAACCCAAATTATCTTTTGGCTAATTTTTCTTTTTTCGCTTTTTATTTTTTGGTCCCTTTTAAGATTACCTCAAAAGGAAAAAGTTGAGCAAAAACCTTCTTTAATTAAAAGAATATTTTTTCCTCCAAAATTTGAGGTAAAGAAAATTGAGCCTCCAGCTGTTTTGAAGGAAAAGAAAGAAGAACCAAAAAGATTAGAAAAATCCCCAGTATCTGTTTTTAAAATTCCAAAAGATTACAAAGTTCCACCATTGGATTTGTTAGAATCGGAAAAGGGTCAAGCTTTGCCAGGAGATATTGTTCAAAATTCATTGATCATCAAAAAAACCCTGGAACATTTTGGAATTCCAGTTGAAATGGGAGAGGTTAATATTGGTCCAACTGTTACCCAATATACTCTAAAACCCGCAGAGGGTATAAAACTTTCTAGAATTACCTCTCTTTCAAATGATTTAGCTCTAGCTTTAGCTTCACATCCAATTAGAATTGAAGCTCCAATTCCAGGAAAATCTTTAGTTGGAATTGAAGTTCCAAATAAAGTTCGTTTAATGGTGAGACTTAGAGAATTGCTTTCTCATGAGAAATTTCAAACTTCACCCTTTCCCTTAACTTTTCCTTTAGGAAGAGATGTGTCGGGAAATCCAGTTTTTGCTAATTTAGCTAAAATGCCTCACTTATTAGTTGCTGGAGCCACTGGCACAGGAAAAACAATTTTTTTAAACGATTTAATTTTGTCTTTAGTTTTCAGAAATTCTCCCCAAACCCTAAAATTCATTTTGGTTGATCCAAAAAGGGTAGAGTTTCCAGTTTATAATGATTTACCCCATCTTTTGACTTCAGTTATTTTTGATCCCAAAAAAGTAGTTTTAACTCTTCAGTGGTTGCTCGGAGAAATGGAAAGAAGATTTGATTTGCTCTCTGAAGTGAAAGCTAGGGACATTTTGAGTTTTAATGAAACGGTGCAAAAAACAAAAACACACGAACCTTTACCTTATATTGTTTTGATTATAGATGAGTTGGCAGATTTGATGGCAGCTCGAGGAAAAGAAATTGAAGCTGGAATTGTGAGAATTGCTCAAATGGCAAGAGCAGTAGGAATTCATTTGGTAGTTGCTACCCAGAGACCATCAGTTGAAGTTTTAACAGGTTTGATTAAAGCCAATATTACTTCAAGAATCGCTTTCCAGGTAGCTTCTCAATTTGATTCTCGAACTATTTTGGACACTGCAGGAGCAGAAAAACTTTTAGGCTCTGGAGATCTACTTTTTCTTTCAGCCGAAAATCCAAAACCAAAAAGAATTCAATCTCCTTATGTTTCAGAAAAGGAAGTAAAAAGGGTAGTTGATTTTATCTCCAAAGAAAATGAAAAACTAAAGACAGAAAGAGTTGAAATTTCAGAAAATTCTTTAGCTCAAGATTTAGAAATTACTTTAAGCGAAGAAGTAGGTTTTTTGGAAGATGACCCTCTTTACGAAGAAGCTAAAAAAGTTGTTATTGAAGCTCAAAAAGCTTCTGCTTCACTTTTACAAAGAAGATTAAGGATAGGATATGCAAGAGCAGCAAGACTTTTGGATTTATTAGAGGAAAGAGGAATAGTTGGACCTGCAGAAGGAGCAAAACCAAGAAAAGTTCTAATTCCTCCTCCGGAAGAAGAATGGAAGCAAATTTGAAATCTTTAAAAGGTCAAAATAAAATAATAAAAAATGAAAAAAAATAAAGAGAAAAAAAGTTTAAAAGAAGCCTTAGAGGAGATAAAACAAAGGTTCGGAGAAGGGGCAATAATGAAACTTAAAGAAGCTCAACCAGTGAGCGTTGATGTTATTTCAACTGGAAGCTTTTCTTTAGATTTGGCTTTAGGAGTTGGAGGTGTTCCTAGGGGAAGGGTAATTGAAATTTACGGACCAGAAAGCTCAGGAAAGACAACTCTAGCCTTGCATATTTTGGCAGAGGCTCAAAGAATGGGAGGAGTTGGCGCTTTCATTGATGCAGAACATGCCTTAGATCCAGATTACGCAAGAAAAATCGGAGTTAATGTAGAAGAATTATTAATTTCTCAACCTGATTCTGGAGAGCAAGCTTTACAAATTGTTGAAACTTTAATAAGGTCAGGAGAAGTAGATGCAGTTGTGGTTGACTCGGTCGCAGCTTTGGCTCCTCAAGCAGAAATTGAAGGCGAGATGGGAGAATTTCAAATTGGGCTTCAGGCAAGGATGATGAGTCAAGCTTTAAGAAAGCTTTCAGGGTTGATTTCAAAAACAAAGACAGTTCTTATTTTTTTGAATCAGACAAGAATGAAAATTGGACAACTTGTAGGGAATCCAGAGACAACTCCTGGTGGTTTGGCTTTAAAATTTTATGCCTCAGTCAGGATTGAATTAAAAAGAATAGCTCAAATCAAAAGAGGAGATGAAATAATTGGAAGCAGAATTAAAGCAAAAATTGTAAAAAATAAAGTAGCTCCTCCATTTAAAGTCGCAGAGTTTGATATCTATTACAACGAAGGAATCTCAAAAGAAGCGGATTTAATCAATACCGCACTCAAAGCAGGTTTAATAAAAAAATCAGGAAGTTGGTTTGAATTTGAAAATAAAAAATTGGGTCAAGGATTAGAAGGCGCAAAACAATTTTTAAAAGAAAACCCAGAGATTGGAGAGAAAATAAGAGAAAAACTACTTTCTTATTTTTCTTTAAAAACTTAATTTATTTTTGGGTAAATGGTAAAAGCCCAAGATAACGAGCCCTTTTTATTGCCTTTGCAAGTTTTCTTTGATGAAAAGCACAAACCCCAGTTTTTTTCTTGGGTTTTATTTTCCCTAAACTCGACATAAACCTTTTTAAAAGCCCCACTTCTTTAAAATCTATCTCTTGAATATTTCGCTGACAAAAATAACAAGGCATGGTAGTTTAAAATGGAATATCTTCTATTTTTATTTCTTCGTCCTCTTCAATTACTGGAATTTCTTCTTCTATTTCTTCGCTAGGAATCTTTTCTTCTTTTGAAACCTCCTTTCCCATTCCTCTTGGTCCTAATTGAATTCTTTCTGCCACAATTTCAGTTCGTGAGTGGGAATTTCCATTACTATCTTGCCAAGTCCTTGTTTGAAGTCTTCCCTCAATGAAAACTAAAGCCCCTTTTTTTAAATATTGAGCAGCGATTTCGGCTAATCTTCGCCACAAAACAATATTATGATATTCGGTTTTTTCTTTCAATTCCCCAGTGGTTGGATCTTTAACAAATCTATTAGTAGCTAAACCAAAAATACAAATTTGATGTCCTGAAGGGGTTATTTTTACTTGGGGATCTTGAGTTAATCTTCCAATTAAAAAAACTTTATTTAGGTTCATAATTTTGATCTTCTCCCAAAATTTCTTTTAATTTCTGATCAATTTCTTCTATTTTTACCTTTTTTCTTATTTTTTCTTTTGGTTTTTTGATAACCTCAACCTTTTTCAATGGCTTTTTTGCAACAATCAAAAATCTTAAAATCTCAGCTTCTTTTTCTAGTTCTTTTTTTAAACTTTCTAAGGCCTTAGGTTCAATTTGAAATTCAGAACTACCCAAAAAAGCCTCTGTTTTTTTCTTGATCGGATAAAAGAGGGTTTTCTTTACTGGAGAAAGAGAAGAAATTAAAACACCACCTGCCTTTTCAATTAAGGTGTTTATTTTTTGGTGATGTTCTTTTAGTTTTTTTTCTTCAATTTCAGGGGATAAAAGAAATGCTAATTCGTAATTTCTCATGTTTGTTAAATTTTAAATTCGATAATATCACCATCCTTTAAGATATAATCTCTTCCAACAGTTTGAACTAATCCTTTTTGTTTTGCTAAGGTCAAAGATCCTGCTTCTATTAATTTTTCCCACCCAATTACCTCAGCACAAATAAACCTTTCTTTAAAGTCACTATGTACCTTTCCCGCTGCATCAATGGCACTTGTTCCTTTTTTTATCGTCCACGCTCTAACTTCTTTTCCCTTTGCAATTGTGTAAAATGTAATTAAATCAAGAATATTGTAGCATTTTAGAATTAATTGATCAAGTCTCGAAGAAATTCCGAGTTCCTTTTTTTCTTCTTCTGAAAGCTCAGAGATTTCTTCTTCATCTTTTAAATTCAGTAAAAGATAGGGGAAATCCAAATTAAACTTTTTTTCCCCATTTACCACAAAAATCATTGGTTTTTGGGTTAAAAATTGAAATTCTTTTATCATTTCTTTTTCTTCTCCTGAAAGTTCAATTTCTAAAATAAGTTTTCCTTTGGCAACTTCCTCCCTTATTTTATTTAACAAAGAATATTTTTTTATTAATACTCTTTCTTTAGTTTTTGCTTTCTTTTCTAAATTTGAGATAGCATTTTCAAGAGTTTCCAAATCTTTCATTAAAAGTTCGGTTTTTAAAATTTCCCACTCTTCTTGAGGGTTCAATTTTCCCAAAACATTTTCTACTCCCTCTTTTTCAAACCCTCTCAATACTATTAAAACCGCATCACAGGTTCTAATTTCAGCTAAGAATTGATTTCCCAAGCCTTCTCCTTTGTGAGCCCCCTTTACTAAACCCGCAATATCTACAAACTCAATTGTTGTTTTGGTTATCTTTTCAGGATTTACTATTTTTGAAATTTTTTCTAACCTTTCATCAGGAACCTCAACAATTCCTATATTCGGATTTATAGTTGTAAATGGATAGGGAGCAATATTGACTTGCTTTTTTGTTAGGGCTTTGAATAATGTTGATTTGCCGACATTTGGCAAACCGACAATTCCGACAGAAAACCCCATAAAATTTAAATTAATCCCATTTTTGCTTTGACTTCTTTGATTGTAGATTGGGCAATAGTTTGAGCTTTTTGCTTCCCCCTTTCTAAAATTTCTTTGACAAAAACCTCCCTTTTTAAGAGATTCTCCCTTTTATCCCAAAGGGGTTTTAAAGATTTAATTACAATTTCTACTAAACTTTTTTTGAATTTTTCATAACTTCCCTCTTTAAATTTTTCTTGAATTTTTTCTATTGGTTCTTTTGAGAAAAGAGAATAGATTACTAAAAGATTTGAAATTCCTGGTTTTCTTTTTGGATCATACTTTATAACTTTTTGGGTATCGGTTACAGCCGACATTATTTTTTTCTTTATTTCTTTTTCATTATCAAAAATAAAAAGACAACCTTCGGGTCTTGTTTTTGACATTTTCTTTGTAGGATCTTTTAGATCCATAATTTTTGCTCCAAATTTTGGAATTTTAATTTTTGGTTCAGGAAAGGTTAAACCAAATTTTTTATTAAACCTTCTGGCTAATTCTCTAGCAAACTCAATATGCTGTTTTTGATCTTCCCCAACTGGAACCAATTCTGCCTTATACAACAAAATATCAGCTGCTTGTAAAATTGGATAATTCAAAAGTCCTGCTCCAGCTTGTCCTTGATATTGTTTTTGCTTTTCTTTATATTGACTCATTCTTAAAAGATCTCCAATTGGAGCCAAAGTTCCCAAAAGCCAAGCCAATTCCGTATGTTCTTTAATTTGAGACTGGATAAAAATAATTGATTTTTCAGGGTTAATTCCTAAGGCTAAAAATGAGATTGCGGTTTCTAAAACATTCTTTTGAAGGTCTTTTGGAGAATAGGGAACAGTTATTGCATGAAGATCAACAATTGAAAAAATGCATTCATTTTCTTTTTGAAGCTCAATGAATTGAGAAATAGCTCCAAAATAATTTCCCAGATGTAATTTTCCTGTAGGTTGAATTCCACTAAACACCCTCATACTTCAATTACTACAGGTAAAATCATTGGTCTTCTTTTTGTTTTTTGGAAGAAAAATTCGCCAATTTTATTTCTAATTTCATTTTTAACATATATCCAATTTACCGCTCCTCCCGATCCTGCAGCTCGATTCACAATTTGAATTACTCTTTTTCTCGTTTCTCTTAAAAGATCCTTTGATTCTCTTAAATAGATAAAACCTCGAGAAATAATATCTGGAGAGGTTTTAACTTGACCAGTTTGACGGTCCACAACAGCAATAATAACAAATATTCCATCCCTTGCCAAAACTTGTCTATCCCTTAAAACCACTTCTCCAACATCTCCAATTCCTAAGCCATCAACCATCACATAATTTGCTGGGACCTTTTCTTTGTCAATGAAGATTTCCCTTTGATTTAAATTAACTACTTGACCATTTTCTACAACAATTACATTTTTTTCTTTTATTCCACACTCTTTTGCCAATTCTGCATGCGAAATTAACATTGAGTATTGACCATGAATTGGCATGAAAAACTTTGGCTTCATTATTCTTATCATTTTTTTTAATTCTTCTTTCTTTGCATGCCCTCCAGCATGAATATCCATCATTTGATAATGATAAACTTTTGCCCCTTGTCTTAAGATTTCATCTTTCATTATTTGAACTGTTCTTTCATTTCCAGGAATTACAGAAGAAGAGAAAATTACTGTATCTCCCTTTTTTAATCTCAAATAAGGATGTTCTTTGTTTGCAATTCTCATTAACACAGCTTCTGGTTCTCCTTGAGCTCCAGTGCAAAGAATTGTTTGGTTTTCGTCGGGATAATCTAAAATTTCTTTTCCTTTCACTATTGTTCCCTTTTTTACTTTTAAGTATCCTAAAGCTTTTGCAATTTCAACATTTGTTTTCATTGAGTAACCCTCAATTGCTACTTTTCGATTATATTTTTCAGATAAAACAATAAGTTGTTGAATTCTATTTATTAGCGAAGCAAAGGTTGCAGCAATAATTCTTCCTTTAGCTGTTTTAAAAATTTCCTCCAGATTTCTTTCAATTGTTTTTTCAGAAAGAGAATGTCCTTCTTCTTCAGCATCAGTTGAGTCAGACATTAAAAGCAAAATCTTTCTTTTTCCAATTTCTCTTAACCTTTGAAAATCTGTGGGAAGATCATAAACTGGGTTTTTATCAAATTTGAAATCTGAGGTATGGACAATATTTCCCACAGGAGTTTGAATGAAAAGCCCTAAATTATCAGGAATGTTGTGATTTTGCCTAAAAAATTCAATCTTAAAAGGACCAAGAGTTATTTTATCTTGATCTTTTACTTCTTGAATTGAAAGTTTTGGTAAGTGGGGAAAGTCTTCTTGTCTTTTTAAAATTATTCCTCTTGTTAGAGGAGAGGCAAAAATTTCAAGATCCGGTCTCCAGATTTTATCAATTAGATAAGGAATTGCTCCAATATGATCGTAATGTCCGTGGGTAAAAACAATTCCTAAAATGTTTTTTTCTTTTCCTTTTAAATAGGCAATATTGGGGATAATGTAATCTACTCCTGGCATATCTTCTTCTGGCATTCTTAAACCCATATCAATTATTAAAATTTGCCCTTTCCATTCAAAGAGCATCATATTTCTTCCTACCTCTCCCAATCCCCCTAGGGGAATAATTTTCAAATACTCCTTTTTTTTCATAACTTTAAAATTTTGAGCCCTAAACTACATAGAGTTCAGGGCCATAAACCTTGTGTGGTTTATGGTTTTGAGTTTTCCATTGTGCGGACGGTGGGATTTGAACCCACACGGGGAAATCCCCTTTGGCTTCTGAGGCCAAAACGTCTCCCAATTCCGTCACGTCCGCTTAATTTTTTTGATTCCTTTCAAGAACTTTTTGAATTCTTTTGACAATTCAGGATGAGAAAGGGCAAATTCAACAACTGTTTTTAAATATTCTAACTTATTTCCAGTATCATAATATTTTCCATTTTTTATTCGGCAAGCATAAGCTGGAAACCCTTCGCTAATCAATTGATTTATTGCGTCTACTAACCAAATTTCTCCACCTCTTCCTGGTTTTAAATTCTCAATTACTTCAAAAATTTCTGGAGGTAAAATATAAGCTCCATGCGTAGCCAAATTTGAAGGGGCTTCATGTGGTAAGGGTTTCTCAACTATTTTTTTTATTTTGAAAATATTTTTTTCCAATTTTTCAATTTCAGCTATTCCATATCTTGAAAGATGGTCTTTTGTTTCAATTTCTACAGCTGAAATTACTATTCCTTTATATTTCTTAAAAACTTCAAGCATTTGATAGAGTCTTGGGGGATTAGCTTTAATAAATTCATCTCCCCACAAAACTGCGAAATACTCATTTTCTATTAAATGCTTAGCGCTTAAAATTGGAATTGCATTTCCATAAACTTCTCCTTTTTGGCGAATATAGACAAAATTAGCTAAATTTGCAATTTTTTTAATTTCATTTAACTCTTTAATTTTTTGATTTTTTTCTAAAAATCTTTCTAGTTCTAAAGATCTATCGAAGTGATCTTCAATTGCTCTTTTGTGAGCGCCAGTGACAATGATTATATTTTTTATTCCAGACCCTACTATTTCTTCTATTACATACTGAATAACAGGTTTATCTACCACAGGAAGCATTTCTTTTGGAATAGCTTTTGTTTGAGGTAAAAATCTTGTGCCCCAGCCCGCAGCAGGAACAATTGCTTTTTTTATGACTTCTTTTTTCATTTAAAAAGATTTTATCAAAAATGACTTAATTTTCAAGCTTTACTTTAAAACTCTTTTTGTTTTGAGATACCAATCTTGAATATTTAAAAACCTTTTTGAAGAATCAGCCAAAAAGATATTATTTTGTGGAAGCCCTTGAATATTAAAAGAGATAACATAGTTATAATAAGGATTAAAAAGGAAAATTGCTGGGAAGTCAGAAATTAAAATTTCTTGAAATTTTTCTAACTTTTCTTTTCTTTCATCTTCTGAAAAAATTTTTCTGGTTTCTTCCAAGAGTTTATCAACCTCCCGATTACTATAGTTTGCCAAGTTTAGTCCCAATTCTCCTCTTTGGGAGGAATGCCAAAAGGGAAAGGGATCAGGCGAAAATTTAAGCAAAATTCCAAATAATAACGCATCATAATCTTTTTTTCTTAAAATTTCTCTCTCTAGAGTTGCCAAGTCATATGTTTTAATTTCTATCTCAAAACCAATTTTTTCCCACTGTTCTTTTAAAACTTGAGCTGTTTTTTTCAAAATTTCTTCTTCCCCGGTAACTAGAGTAAATTTTAAGGGTATCTTTTTTTCAATTTTTTCAAAGCAAATCTGGTTTAGTTTTTCTCTTGTTTTTTCCTTTACCTCTCCTGTCCCCTTTTTTAATCCAATAGGTTCCAAAATCTCTTGACGATATTTTTCTTGAAACCTAATTACTGCCTCTTTTGTTTTTTGACCAAAATAACCAGTAATTTCAGGTTCAGGATAAATTTCAGGATCTTTTGCCAAACACCTTTGTAATTCCTCTACTTCCTTTCCTTGAGAACCCACTTTTAAATCGCTCTTGAACTGAAAAACAGGTTCTTTTTTGACAATTTTTACCATCTTCCCATTTTCGTCTAAAAGAAATCCCGCTTCTTTCAAAAGCTCTTTTGCCTTTTCAGGATCAAATTTTGGTAAATTTTCTGGCGATTTCAAATTGTAGAGTTCACTAAAAAGGGGTAATTCTATTTTTTCTCCTCGTCCAAAAAGAACCCTCTGGATTATTTCATCTTTGTCTGTGCCATAATTTAAAGCCTCTCTTACCTTTTTTTCAGCTAAAACTTCTGAATTTTTTGAATTTAAAAAAACCGCAAAATATCTTGGAAAACGAAAATAGACAAACCTAGAATTTAAGGGAGGATTGAAGTTTTGAGTAGGGGGAAAAGAAAAGGCATTTATTTCCCCTTGATTAAAGGCGACAATTAAATTTTCTGGTTTTTCAAAAAAATGAAAAGATATTGTGGGAATAAAAGGTTTTTTACCATGATAAAAAGGATTTTCGATTAAATCGATCGAGACTATTTTACCTTCTTTATCTTGGGATATCCCAGCAAGTTTGTAAGGACCAGAACCTACAGGATTTAGATTTAAATTGGTGGCAAGTTTTAGATTTTGGGGCGGAATATTTTCAAAAATGTGTTTTGGGATTATTTTTAAAGTACAATTTTCCAAAAAAATATTAGAGCTTTCCTTTAGTTTAAACCTCACAATTTCATTTGAAACCTTTTCCACCTCAACTCCTAACCAGGCAGGTCTTAAGGGGCTTGCAACCTGAGGGTTTTTAATTACTTCGATAGTAAAAACTACATCATCAGCAGTTAACGGTTTTCCGTCTTGCCAAAAAAGATTTTCTTTCAATTTAAATTCGAAAACCTTTCCGTTTTCTAAAACTTGATATTCTTTAGCTAAATCAAGCTCAAGCTTCCCATTTAAATTGTATTTTAAAAGTCCAGAAAAAATTAATTCGGTTAAAGCCATGTCTACTTCGGAAAGAGAGGCAAACAATGGATTAATTAGAGCAGGATACCCTACTATTCCTTCCACAAAAATGCCACCCTTGGCAGGAACAATTTTTGTGTTCTTGAGATAAAAATTTATAGAAAGAAAAATTCCAGAAGAAAGAAAAGTAAAAAGAAATAAAAAAAATAAAATTTTTTCTTTTTGGCTTAAAACCTTAAAGAATTGGAGCCACTGATATCTTTTTGGAAACTTAAAATTCATAAAACCAAATTTAAGAGAGAGAAAAGTACAAAAAGAAATGCAAGGATACAAGTTGCAATAAAGAGTGTTCTTTCAATTCCCCGGCGAGCAAAATAAGTAAAACCACCCCCTCCAAATGCAGAGCCCAAAGCTGAACCTCTTTTTTGAAGTAAAATCGCAACAATAAGTAAAATTGAGACTAAAATTTGAGCAAAAGAAAGATAATTTTTCATAGAATTAATTTTAAAACAAAATTAATCATCAAAGAAATTAAAGCGCTAAAGAATAAAGGGGAAATTCCAATAATATCGAGCTCTTCAAATAAAAGGTCTAATAAAAAAAGCATTAACATATTTAAGATTACACTAAATAATCCAAAAGTCAAGATTTTAAGCGGAAAAGTAATAAGATCTAAAATTGGTTTTAAAATTGCATTAATTAAACCAAAGATTACTCCAACCAAAAATAAAATTTGCCAGTATTCTTTAATTTCAATTCCAAAAAAATTTGAATTTGGCAAAATCTCCAATTTTACTCCAGGAATAAGTTTTGAAGCTAAAAAGATAGTTAAAACTCCAGCTAAAATTCTTAAAAAAAACTTTTTCATTTATTTTTTGATATCAAATAACGCCTTCTTTCTCAAATTCTGGTGATAAGAAATTGCAAACCGATGAGATTCTTTATTTATTTTTAAAATTAGGCTTGAAACCTCCTTTGGTAAATTTTTAAGGAAAAGTGGTTCTTTTTTATCCTCTAAAAATAGTTTGTTTTCTTTTTTTGACAAAGCAATTATTTTTCCTTTAAATTCAGGAATTTTTGCTTTTATTGCAGCATTCAACTGAGCTTTTCCTCCATCAATTAAAATTAAATCAGGAAGTCCCCACTCAAGATGAGAAAATCTCCTTTTTAAGATTTCTTTTAGCATTCCAATATCATTTGGTTTTTTTTCAAATTTAATTTTAAAACGACGATAAAGATTCTTTTCAGGAATTCCTTTTAAAAATGTAATCATTGACCCTGTAGCAAATTTTCCTCCTATATTTGAAACATCAAAAGCCTCAATTCTTTCAATTTTTCGTTCAAAATTTAAAATTTCTTTTAATTTCCTTTCGATCTCTTCCCATTCAGGGCTTTCAATTAAGATTTCTTCAAAAATTTTTGAGTGAGAAAGTGTTTTTTCTAGGGCAAAAACTTGGTCCCTTAATCTCTTTGCTTCTTCAAAATTTTCTAATTTTGCCTCTTTTTTCATTTCTTTTTTTAGTTCTTTCAAAACCGATTTTTTCCCTTCTTTTAAAATTTTCATTATCATTTGAGCGTTTTTTTGGGAAATTTTTTTAATTTGGCTTTGATCTTTTATTTCTTCAAAAAATTTTGATTTTAAAAGACAGGGTCCCAAGCAATATCCTAAATGATAAAAAAGACAAGGTCTTTTCGGTAATTTTTTGCAAGATCTAAAAGGAAAAATTTTTCTTAAAATTTTTAAAGTTTGTTTTAAAGCTTTACCATCAACAAAAGGACCAACAAAAGTGGTAAGTTGATGAGTTGATGAATTGATGAGTTTTTGGGGTTGGTGGGTAATGAAAATTCTTGGGAAATCCTCTTTTGTTATTCCAACAAAAAAATAGTTTTTATCATCTCTCCAAATTACATTGAATTTTGGCTGATATTTTTTTATTAAATTTGCTTCTAAAATTAAAGCCTCAATTTCAGAACCTGTTTTTATGTAGCCAATTTTTTCAACTTTATCCAAAAACAAATAGTCTTTATAAGAAGGCTGTTGAAAATGATTTTTTACTCTCTCTCTTAAATTTGCAGCCTTTCCAATATAAAAAATTTCTTTTTCATTTGATAAACAATAAACTCCAGGTTCTTTTGGAATTTTATTTAAATCTTCTTTTGAAACAAACTTAAAATTTTCCATCATTTAATTTTACCACACTCTTTTTAACTTCTAAAAAAAGAGATATAATAAAAATTATATATGGCTGAAGATTTTATCAAGGTTAGGGGGGCTAGAGTTCACAATTTAAAGAATATAAATGTTGATATTCCAAAAAACAAACTTGTAGTAATTTCTGGGGTTTCAGGTTCTGGGAAATCCTCTTTAGCATTTGATACTTTATATGCGGAAGGACAAAGAAGATATGTTGAGTCATTATCTGCTTATGCCAGGCAATTTCTTGGAGTAATGGATAAACCCGATGTTGATAAGATTGAAGGAATTTCTCCAGCAATTTCTATTGATCAAAGAAAAGCAGGAAAAAATCCAAGATCAACTGTTGGAACAATAACTGAAATTTATGATTATTTAAGATTACTCTTTGCAAGAGCTGGTACTCCTTTTTGTCCAAATTGTAACAGAGAAATTTCAAGACAAACAATAGATCAGATTGTAGATCAGGTTTTAAAACTAAAAGAAAATACAGAAATTTTGATTTTGGGTCCAGTAGTTAGGGGAAGAAAAGGGGAATATCGGGGAACCTTAGAAGAAATTCAAAGAATGGGATTTCAAAGGGTAAGAATTGATGGGATTTTGTATCATATTGAGGAAGCTTTGCAAAAAACTTTAGCTCGTTACAAAAAGCATGATATTGAGGTTGTAGTTGATAGGTTAGTAATTGAACCTGAAATTGACAAAATGAGATTGGTTGATTCTCTAGAGCAAGCTTTAAAAATTGGAAAAGGCATTGTTATTGTAAACGCAAAAGAAACAAAGAAAGCTCAAGATTTGATTTTTTCTGAGTTATTTTCTTGTCCAATTTGTGGTTTTTCTTTGCCAGAAATTGAACCAAGACTTTTTTCTTTTAACTCTCCTTATGGTGCTTGTCCTTCTTGCCAAGGGCTCGGAGAAAAATTAGTTTTTGATCCAGATTTGGTAATTCCAAACAAAGAATTATCTATTGCAGAAGGCGCAATTTTCCCTTGGGCAAGGGCCTCACACAAAGTCGGAAGACAAAGATTCTTTTGGTATATGTTAGAAAGAATGGCAGAGAGAAATAGAATTGATCTTTACAAACCAGTTAAAGAATTAGAAAAGGAGGAATTGGATTTAATTTTATATGGAGATGGAATCTTTGAAGGAGTAATTCCTTGGTTAGAGAGAAGATACAAAGAAACTGATTCAGAATACACAAGAGAAGAATTGGAGCAATATATGGTTGAGAAAAAGTGTGAAGTTTGCAAGGGAAAAAGATTGAAAAAAGAAGCTTTGTCGGTGAAATTTCTTGGAAAATCAATTGATGAGATTGTTGAAATGGAAATTTCAAAATTGAAAATTTTTTTTGAGAAAGTTTTAGAAGAAAAGAAAATTCCTAAAGAAAAACAAAAAATTGTTCAACCAATTTTAAAAGAAATTTTAAATAGACTTTCATTTTTAATAGATGTTGGATTAGATTATTTAACTTTGTCCCGAAGGGCCGATACTTTATCAGGAGGCGAAGAACAAAGAGTGAGATTGGCAACTCAAATTGGTTCTGGATTGAGCGGGGTATTATATATTTTAGATGAACCTTCTGTTGGACTTCATGCAAGAGATCAAAAAAGATTAATTCAGACATTAAAAAAATTAAGAGATTTAAAAAATACAGTTTTGGTAGTAGAACACGACCCTCAAACAATTTTGAGTGCAGATTGGGTTATTGATATTGGTCCTGGGGCAGGAAAACATGGAGGAAAAATTGTATTTGAGGGAACTCCAAAAGCACTTTTGAAATCAAAGACCCTAACTGGAGAATTTTTATCTGGAAAGAAAAAAGTTGAAATCCCAAAGAGCAGACCCCCAGAAAAAGAAGAATTTTTAATAATTAAAGGAGCCAGAGAGCACAATTTAAAAAATATTGATGTTAAAATTCCCTTGAGAAAATTTGTTTGTGTTACTGGGGTTTCAGGTTCTGGAAAGTCTTCCTTGGTTAATGACATTTTAGCTAAAGCCTTAATGAAAAAATTCTATCGCGCAAAAGAAGAAGTAGGAGACCACGATGTGATTTTGGGTATTGAGAAATTGAATAAAGTAGTAATTGTTGATCAATCACCAATTGGAAGAACCCCAAGATCAAATCCTGCAACTTATGTCGGAGCTTTTTCTTTTGTTCGCCAGTTGTTTTCTCAAACAAGAGAAGCAAAAATTAGAGGTTATAGCCCAGGAAGGTTTTCCTTTAATGTTAAAGGAGGAAGGTGTGAAGTTTGCCAAGGTCAAGGTCAAATTAAAATTGAGATGTATTTTTTGCCAGATGTTTATATTGTTTGTCCAGAATGTAAAGGAAAAAGATTTAATAAAGAAACTTTAGAGATAAAGTATAAAGGAAAAAATATCGCCGAAATTTTAGAAATGTCAGTTGAAGAAGCCTTAGAATTTTTCAAAAACATTCCTCCTCTTTATCAAAAATTAAAAACTCTTTATGATGTGGGTTTGGGTTATATTGAATTGGGTCAACCTGCCCCTTCTTTGTCAGGAGGTGAAGCTCAAAGAGTAAAGTTGGCAGCAGAATTATCAAAGAAGGCAACAGGTAACACTCTTTGCATTTTAGATGAACCAACAACCGGACTTCACCCAGACGACATTAAAAAGCTTCTTTTTGTTTTAAGGGAATTAGTTAATAGAGGAAATACTGTTTTGGTAGTGGAACATAATTTAGATGTGATAAAAAACGCAGATTGGATAATAGATTTGGGACCAGAAGGAGGAGAAAGGGGGGGAGAAATTGTTTGTGAGGGGCCTCCAGAAAAAATTATTCAATGTGAAAAAAGCTATACAGGAAAGTTTTTAAGACAAATCTACAAAGCTAAATCTTGACTTTTGAAGAAGGTATAATAATATTAATAATAGAGAGTTAGCACTCAAAGGTCGAATTTGCTAAACAGTAAGCTTAATCTATGAAAATTAAACCTCTTGCAGATTATATTTTGATTGAGCCAATAAAAGAGGAAGAGAAAACAAAATCTGGGATTTTGCTTCCTGAAACTGCAGAGAAAGAAAGACCCGAGCAAGGAAAAGTAATTGCAGTTGGTCCTGGGAAAAGAAACGAGAAGGGCGAAATTATTCCAGTTTCTGTAAAGCCAGGACAAAAAGTTCTTTTTAAAAAATATGGTCCAGATGAAATAAAGGTCGATGATAAAGAATACTTGATAGCTAAAGAAGAAGATATTTTGGCAATAATAGAATAGCTTATTAGCTGATTAGCTTATTAGGGAATAGACCCTAAGGCTAAAAAGCTAAGAAGCTACAAACTAAAAAGCTAAAATTATGGCAAAACAAATTTTATTTAATGAAACAGCTAGAAAAAAATTGTTGGTCGGAATAAATAAATTAACTAATGCTGTAAAAGTAACTTTAGGACCGAGAGCAAGATTGGTTGTTTTGGATAAGGGTTTTGGAGCTCCAGAAATTTCTGACGATGGTGTTTCGATTGCAAAAGAAGTCGAATTAGAAGATAAAGTTGAGAATTTGGGGGCTGAAATTTTAAAAGAAGTTGCAGAAAAAACTTCAGATACAGCAGGTGATGGGACAACTACTGCAATAGTTTTGACCCAGGCGATAGTTTCTGAGGGATTAAAAAATGTTGCAGCTGGAGCAGACCCCCTGTCTTTAAAAAGAGGAATAGAAAAGGGAGTTAAGGTTGTGGTTGAAAATCTTAGAAAAATGTCAAAACCTGTAACTAAAAAAGAAGAGATTGCTCAGGTTGCTACAATTTCTTCCCTAGATCCAGAAGTTGGAAAGATGATAGCTGAAATTTTTTCTGAAGTTGGAAAAGATGGAGTAATAACAGTTGAAGAATCAAAAAAGTTTGGATTAGAAAAAGAAATTGTTAAAGGGTTGCAATTTGATCGAGGCTATATTTCTCCCTATATGATTACTGATCCTGAAAGAATGGAAGCTGTTTTAGAAGATCCCTATATTTTAGTAACTGATAGAAAAATTTCCTCTTTAAATGAAATTTTGCCAGTGATGGAAAAAGTAATTCAAACTGGAAAGAAAGAGTTAGTAATTATCGCCGAAGAAGTTGAAGGAGATGCTTTAGCAACTTTAGTTGTGAATAAGTTAAGAGGGGTATTTAATGGATTAGCAGTAAAAGCTCCAGGTTTTGGTGAGAGAAAAAAGGAAATGCTTCAAGATATTGCAGTGGTTACTGGAGCTCAAGTGATTTCTGAAGAATTGGGATTAAAATTAGAGAATATTCAATTGAGTCAATTGGGAAGAGCAAGAAAAGTTGTGGCAGAAAAAGAAAAAACGACAATTATTGAAGGAAAAGGGAAAAAAGAAGATATTGAGGCAAGAATAAAACAGATTAAAGAAGAATTAAAGAGAACTGAGTCTGAGTTTGATAGAGAAAAATTGCAAGAAAGATTAGCAAAGTTAGCAGGAGGAGTAGCAGTAATTAAAGTTGGGGCAGCAACTGAAGTGGAGCAAAAAGCAAGACAAAAGAAAACTGAAAATGCTTTAAATGCTACGAGAGCAGCGATTGAAGAAGGAATTTTACCAGGGGGTGGGGTAGCGTTTTTGAGATCAATTCCCGCCTTGGAAGAATTAGCCAATCAATTAGAAGGAGATGAAAAAACTGGGGTTTTGATTTTAAAGAAAGCCCTAGAAAAGCCAATTCGTCAAATTGCCGAAAATTGTGGAATGGATGCGTCAGTGGTTGCAAATAAAGTAAAAGAAGAAAAAGGAAGCTTTGGTTTTAATGCCCAAACCTTGAAATTCGAAGATTTAATGGAAGCTGGAGTGATTGATCCAACAAAAGTTGTTAGAACGACCTTAGAAAATGCTGCTTCTGCTGCTTCAATGCTTTTGACAACTGAAGCTGTAGTAGCTGAAAAGCCAGAGAAAAAAGAGAAAGAAACGTCCTCAATTCCAGAGGAATACTAAAAAATGGCTAAAAAATTAAATCTTGCCCGGCTTTCCTTGTGGCCGGTTTTTTTGTTAAAATAGAAAAAGGTTATTTTAAAAAGGTCAAAATAGAAAAATGATTAAAAAATGTTAGCTGTAATTTTATTAATAATTTTAATTGTATTGGGAATTTGGGTTGCTGGAAGTTATAATCGATTAGTCACTTTGAAAAATAGAGCAAAGGAAGCTTGGGCAGACATTGATGTTCAGTTAAAGAGAAGATATGATTTGATCCCAAATTTAGTAGAGACGGTCAAGGGTTATGCTGCTCATGAGAGAGAAGTTTTTGAAAAAGTAACAGAAGCAAGAGCGAGAGCAATTTCAGCTGAAAAAGAAGGAGATGTCAGAAAAATTGCTGAAGCCGAAAACTTTTTAGCTTCTACATTAAAAACTCTTTTTGCAGTAGCTGAAAATTATCCTGATTTGAAAGCTTCACAAAATTTTCTTGAATTACAAAGAGAATTAAGAGATACAGAAGATAAAATAATGTATGCCAGGAGATTTTACAATGCGAATGTAAGAGATTTAAACATTGCAATTGAAAGCTTTCCTACAAACATTATTGCCTCAATCTTTGGTTTCAAGAAAATGGAT
>CAZGXQ010000057.1:0-5754 GCA_964530195.1 uncultured Candidatus Saccharibacteria bacterium
CTTTGGCTGCTTCTGGAGCTGCTGCAAACTATGCCTGGGCTAACAGACAAATGATTACTCATTTTGTGAGAAAAGCTTGGAAAAATGTTTTGGGAGACCGAGGAGGAAAATTAAGTTTGCTTTATGATGTTGCCCACAATATTATTAAAATTGAAAAATACAACATTGATGGTAAAGAAAAAGAAGTTGCAGTTCACAGGAAAGGAGCAACAAGGGCTTTTCCTCCAGGACATCCTGACATTCCAGAAAAGTACAGGCAGGTTGGACAACCTGTAATCATTCCAGGATCTATGGGAACTGCTTCATATGTTTTAGTTGGAACAAAAGAAGGAGAAGAGGCATTCTATTCTACTTGTTTTACAGGAGATACAAAAATTCTTACAGATAAGGGCATTTTCACCTTTGTTGAAATTTATAAAAAAATTTTGGAAAACAATGAAAAATTTTTGGTTCCCTCGCTCAATAGGGAAACTTATCAAATTGAGTGGAAGCCCATCGTGAGAATAATGAAAAGGAAAGCTCCAACGATCGAAATTTCAGTTTCTCAGACAGGAAGATCCAGGTTAAACATTTTAAAACTGACACCTAATCACAAGTTTATTACTCTTTCTGAGGCAGGGCTTATTGAGAAAGAAATAGAGAAAATTATAAAAGATGAGCAAATGGTTTTACTTTTAGATAACTTACCGGCTCCCTATTATCAGCTGGTTGATCCTCAATTAGCTTATCTCGTAGGGGCAATTATTACTGATGGTTCTGTATATTTGGGTAAAGGAGAAGATCCATATCCTTATCTGGGTAGAAAAATAACTTTCACTCAACGCAAAGACCCTGAAAAGATGGAATTTATAAATTACGTTCAAACATGTTTCCAGAATGTCTTCAATACTCCTTTAAGGGAATATAAAGCAAAGATAAGTCAAGAAAGAATTAGGGGAAGAGTAGTGAAAGGAGTAGCTACTGATTTTGTATGCACTCAGGCGCATCCAATTTTGGAGATTGCTTCGATTAAGGAAAATTTAATTTCTTGGGTTTTAACTCTTCCTCAAGAAGCAACTTTGAATTTTTTGGCTGGAGTGATAGATGGTGACGGTACTTGGAATCCGATTCACAAGGTCATCAATATTTTCAATGGGAAGGAAAAAGAAACTGCAGCTATCGTTTTAGCCTGTTTAAAATTAGGCATTTTACCTTATGTATCGAAACAAAGAGGAAATTGTTTTATTATTCAAATTTCAGAAAAAATTGAAGAAATTACAAAGTATACCAAAAGGGTAAAGGCTTCAGCTCACTTAAGGAAGTATGGTACAAAGTTATTCAGCGTAAGACAATTATTCAATGGGATTCCAAATTTAGCATGGCCATTTTTGCAAAAATATAAAAGAAATAATCTAATTTCTAAAGAGATTCTTGAAAAATTCCTTCTAAAAGAGAAGCAAGAAATAGCCCGAAGGTTTAAAATTAAAAGAGAGAGATATTTCCAAATATTGGAAAGAATAAGGAAAATAGTTAATGCTCCGTTTAGGATGCAAAGAGTGAAAAAAGTCAAAGAGAGAAAGATAGAAGAAGTTTTCAACATCACCGTTCAAGACAATCATAATTACGTGGTTTTGACTGATTTATTTATGCCAATAATAGTAGCAAATTGTCACGGTGCAGGTCGCACTATGTCAAGGCATGCAGCAATTAGAAGCCTTTCTGGAAGAGAAATTGTTAATCAATTGGAGAAAAAAGGAATTATTGTTAAATGTTATTCATTAAAAGGAATTGCTGAAGAAGCTCCTCAAGCTTACAAAAATGTTGACGAAGTTGTTGAAGTTGTTCACAAGACTGGTTTGTCAAAAAAGGTCGTAAAATTAATACCTTTAGCAGTAATTAAAGGAGAATGAGAAAATTTTATTTATTTTGTTTTCTCTTTGTTTTAGTTTTTGCTGCTTTTTCTTTTGTTTTTGGAATGATGGAAAATCGCCAAGGAATGGATAATCGACCAGGAACAGGTAGTTTTCAAGAATGGGAAAGAGGTGATGAGAGAAGAGAAATGGTCGATATCCTTTCTCAGTTACCCATTCCTCATATCTCGTTATCTCATGGAGAGAAGGTTTTTGGTCAAAGAAAAATTAAAATTCAAATTCCAGAATTTCCAAGATTAGAGATTGATAGAGTTGAAATTTATTTAAGACAACCCACTTCATTAACTGAATTCTATGTTGGAACAGCTCACAAGGAAGATGGGGTGTTTGAGTTCGATTTAAATTCAGAACAATTTCCAAATGGAAATTATTTTCTTTTTCTAAAGATTTTTAGTTCATTTGGAGAATATAAAAGCCCCGAACTTTTATTTGAAATTGATAATAAAAAGGAAGAAAGAGAAGAAGAAAAAGAAGAAATGGAAAAAATAAAAGAAGAAGTTGGCGCAAAATTGCATAGTTTAGAAGACACTGAAAAAAGAGGGGAGAAAGTTATTGAAGAAATAAAGTCTGAAATTGAAAAGGTAATAGTCGAGACAATTCCAGAAGGAATGATTGAAAAAATACCGAAAGAGAAAGAGGAGGTTTTAGAAAAAATAAAAGAAGAAATTGAGCCAAAGATAAAAGAAATAAAAGAAAAAACGGAGAAAGAAATTATAACCCCCGAAACTAAAATTCCTGAAGTTAAAAGAGAAAAAGAAGGTTTAAAGAAAGAAATAATAGAAAAAACTCTAGAGCCAATAGAAAAGAAAATAACTACCCTTTCTCCTGGAGAGCAAGAGAGAGTAGAAATAGCCAAAGCCGAAATTCAAAAGAAAATCGAAGAGATTTTAGAGAAAACCGAAATTAAATTTAAGGAAATTGCAAAAGAAAAAAAAGAAATTTATCCAGAAGCCTTTAAAGATTCTGATCAAGATGGTCTTTCAGATTGGCAAGAGGTAATTTTTGGAACTAACCTCCTAAACCCCGATACAGATGGCGATGGGTATCTGGATGGAATTGAATATAAATTAGGATTTGATCCAAAAAAACCAGGACCAGCAGATAAAATTTTGTGGCAAGATCCAAGAGAAAAAGGAAAGGTAGGAGAAAGAGTAGCAATTGAGAAAGTAGAAATAGTAAATAAAAAATTAAAAATTACTGGTCGAGGGATTCCCAATAGCTTTGTGACAATTTATATTTTTTCAAAGCCGATTATTGCCTTAGCTAAAGTAAATGAAAATGGATATTTTGAATATGTGTTAGATAAAGAATTGTCAGACGGAACCCATACAGTTTATGTTGCTTTAACAAATAACAGAGGAGAAATTGAAGAAAAGAGTGCACCTTTTACCTTTGTTCAAAGCCAAGGAAAAGTATTAAGAATTGCAGAATTTCCAGCAGCTAAAGTAGTTCCTCCACCTTCTGAGGCTTTGAGGAAGAGCTTTTTAATTTTAGTTTTAGGATTAATTACCTTTTCTTTAGGATTTGGCTTTTTTGTAATAGGTTTAGCAATTCAAAGGAAGAGATCTTAAAAAAATAAATTGAAAAATGAAATTTTTTCGGGAGATTTTTTCCTTTATTAAAACTTATCCTGGAATTTTGTATTCTTTCTTTTTGATTTTGTTTTTACCGCTTTTTTTATATTTTTCTGTTTTTTATATTAGTTCAAAATTTCAAAAAAGCGTTGACTCAGTACTTCAAACTGAAGCCCTCTTTTTAACTCAAGCACTCGCCACTTTTTCTCAAGATTTTATTTTCGAACCTGATATTTTGCAAGAGAAAATTTTTGAAATTCAAAAAGAGAATCCCAAGGTAAAGCAAATCAGAATTTTAAAAAAAGAAAATGAAGATTTTAAAATTTTAGCCTCTGGAAAAAAAGAAGAAGTGGGAGCGATTTTACAAGATCCGGGAGTAATTTTAAGTTGGTCTCAAAATCAAAGCATTGCAACTCTTTTTTCTGATCCAGAAACTAATGAACGACTATGGAAGGTAGTGACCCCAATTGGGAGGGAAAAGAAAATAGGATTAGTTTCTCTTGCCCTTTCTCTAAAGGAAACTGATGAAGTAATTTCAGATATTGTGTTTAAAGCTTTTTTGTTAATTGTGGGTGGAATTGTTGCCTCCTTGGTTTTAATTTTTCAACATACCTCTTTGTTTGGATATGTTCAATTAGCTCAAAAATTGCAACAAATTGATAAAGCCAAAGATGAATTCATACGAATGGCAACTCATGAACTAGAAAGCCCAATTGTAAATATCAAAAACTATCTTTGGGAAATAAAAGAAAGGCTTCAAGGAAAAATTTCAGAAGAAGAAAAAGAATACTTAGAAAGAGCTGAAATTTCAGCAAATAATTTATCTTTATTAGTTGAGGATATTTTGGAGGTTTCTAGGATTGAACAAGGAAGAATTGATTTCACACCTCAGTGGTTTGATCCTGCAAAAGAAATCAACCAAATCGTAATTGATTTTTTACCTAAAGCAAAAGAAAAAAACCTTTCTCTTTACTTTGAAAAACCAAAAGAAGAAGTGAATTTGTACCTCAATCCGCTTCGATTTAGAGAAATTATTTCTAATTTAGTGAGCAATGCTATAAAATATACTTTCCAAGGTTATGTTAAAATAGGGACAAAAGTTGATTTTTCTCAGAAAAGATATTATATTTTTGTGAAGGATACAGGTATTGGAATTTCGGCAGAGGCTCAACAAAAACTGTTTCAAAAATTCTTTAGAGAAAAAAAGAAGGAAACAGCAGAAATTCCAGGTACAGGTCTTGGACTTTGGATTTCAAAAGAACTTGCGAGAAAAATGGGAGGCGATGTTTTAGTTGAAAGCATTGAAGGGCAGGGATCAAATTTTATTGTTTACTTTCCTCTTAAAGTGAAATGAGGGAACATTTTTTAAATTTTGATTTTAATTTTCATGACTTTGGATTTGAAATTGCCAAAATCCATCAGGAAGTTTATTCGGAAGGAAAAAGCGAGAATTCGCAGGGAAGTTTTAGATTTGAAAGAGCAAGAAAGGTTGATAAAAGAACTTTATCAAAAATTTTTGAAACAAAATGAAAATAAGAGAAATTTTCAAACTAGCAATTGAAATGGGAATTGAGGCAGACTTTAGAGGAAAAGATGGAGTAATGAAAATTTTAGAGAGAAAAAGAAAAAAATATGAAAGGCTTTCTCCAAAAGAGAAAGAAATTTTTGATCTGGAAGCACTAGAAAATCCTTATTTGGATTCTCGAATTTACAACATCGCAGAGGACAAAGAAATAAAAAAAGTTTTAGCAGGAATCCATATTGAAGTAGAAGAGCTTTTGTTAGCAAAGGAACTGGGAGATATTGACTTAGTAATTGCCCATCATCCAATGGGAAAGGGTTTGGCGAATTTAGCAGATGTTATGGAATTGCAATGCGATATTTTGAATTATTATGGAGTCCCAATAAACATTGCTGAAGGTTTAATGAAAGAGAGAATCGAAGAAGTTGCGAGAGGGGTCCATGCATTAATTCATCAAAAAACAGTCGATGCAGCAAAACTTTTAAAGATAAATTTAATGAATGTTCACACCCCCTGCGATAACTTAGTTGCAAAATTTTTAAAAGATTTAATCGAAAGAAAAAAACCAGAAAGGCTCGGAGATTTATTAGATTTACTTTTAGAAATTCCAGAATACAAAGAAGCAGCAAAAATTGGAGCAGGACCGAAAATCACTGTTGGTTCTCCAGAAAACAGATGCGGAAAGATTGCTTTAACTGAAGTTACAGGAGGAACCGAAGGCTCTCCAAAGCTTTACGAAAAAATGGCA
>CAZGXQ010000058.1:0-6788 GCA_964530195.1 uncultured Candidatus Saccharibacteria bacterium
CGCTCTTTTTTATACTTTAAAGCATTTCAAAGAAAAAATTACCTTAGCTTGTTGGTCAGCTATTTTGCCTATTGCAATTTTAGTGATGAGTCATGGGGGAACGGGTTTTACTCAGTTTGGCTATCGCTATGCCACAGACTTTTATCCTTTTTTGTTTTTGCTTACATTTTTGGAAATGAAAAAATTGAAATCTTATCACAAATTTTTTATTATAGTTAGTATTTTGGTTAATCTTTGGGGAGTTATTTCAATAAATAAATTTGGTTTTGTTGATTGGTAAAAAATGTTAGACCATTTTCTTTTATTATTAGGTTTTTTCTTTACTTTCTTTTTGCCAGGATATCTTATAGTTGAAAACTTTTTCCCAGAAATTCCAAAACTTTACCGACTCCCTTTGTATTTTCTTTTGAGTATTTTGGTTTCAACCTACTTAGTTTATTTTTTAAGTTTAATATTGGGTTTTTCGAGGTTTTCGATTTTACTTTCTATTTTCTTAATTTTACTTTGGTTTTTAATTCACCTTTCAAAAAACAAAAAAATCAGCTTAAATTTGTTAAAAGAACATAGAGCTGGACTTTTCCTTTCTCTTTTTGTTTTTCTTGTCTATTTCATCGCTCTTTATCCAGCCATTTTTAGAATCTATCAAGGATATATTGTAATGTCAGGACCTAATTGGCAAGATACTGCCCTACATTTATCAATTATTCAAAGCATTTCTCAAGGAAATTTTCCTCCTCAAGCTCCTTATTATTCAGGAAGATCTTTAACTTATTATTATTTCACTGATTTTCATTCGGCAATTCTTTTAACCTTGTTTTCAAGATTTTTTCCTCGAATTTTAGTTTATGACAATCCATTTTTCCCAGCAATTTTTGCCCTATCTATCTATTGTTTAGTTTTCTATCTCACAAAGAAAAAAAGCATTTCTTTAGCTTCAGCTTTTACCAGCACTTTTTTTAGCAGTGCACTCTTTATTAAATTCTTTCAGGATCTTTTTAAAACAAGAGAAGAAATAAACTTACTCAAAAGGGCAATTTATCTCCTTTCCAATAATAGCTACTCTCTTGAGTATGAGAAATTGTTTCAACTTTCCAATGTGGCTGATTATTTTTTGCAAAACAGAGCAATGATGGTTGGATTTCCAGCTATAGTTTCAGTTTTATTTTTAGTCCTTTATGGTTTAAAGAAAAAAAATGGAAAAATAATTTTTTTAAGTGCTTTCGTTTCAGCTTTACTTTTTAAATTCCAACTTTTTGCTGCTACCTCCTCTTTAATCATTTTCCTTTTAGCAACCATTTTTTATTTTGAAAAAAAGGAATGGAAGTTTTATCTCAAGTCTTTTTTTATCTTTTTGATTTTATTTTTACTTCCCACCCTTCTTTTTAAAGGCGAAAATACCATTTTATTGAAGGCTGCAAGAGAGCATTTCTCTTTTGGTCCCTGGGAAGAGGAAAAAGATTTTTGTTGGTATTTAAAATTTATTTTTGCAAATTTTGGTCTACCCTTTGTTTTAAATTTTGTTGCATTTTTTTATGTGATTTTCGCAGCTCTTAAAACAAAAAAACTTCAAAAAGATTTATTCTTTATTTCTCTTCTTTCTTTAGTTTTATTCTCTATCCCATTTTGTTTTACCTTTACTATCTACAAAGGAGACATGTTTAAATTTTTTTACTTTGCAATTTTGTTTGCAACAATTTCAAGCTTTTGGTTTCTTTCAATTGTGATTAAAAATAAAGCAATTTTAATGATTATTACCTCTTTTATTTTGTTTTTTTCTACCCTTAGTTCTTTCTTAACCCTGACTCATAGTTTTTTAAACAAAACCGGTGCCTATTCCCTTGAGGATTTAAAAGCGGGGCTTTGGATTAGAGATTTTACCCCAAAGAAATCAATTTTTATTGGAATGCCAACCGTTCACTCTCCAATAGATCAAATAGGGGGAAGGCTTAGAGTTTTGTCTTATATTAATTGGCCTTATTCTCATGGGTATTATCTTGGTGAAGATAATGTTTTTAAAAGACTTGAAGATATTGAAAATTTATATCAAAATTCTAAAAATAATGTGCTTGTTTTAGAAATTATGAAAAAATATCGAGCAGATTATATTTTTTATGGCCCAGAAGAAAAAAATAAATTTCCTGAAGCCTCAATTAATTTTGATCAAAACGAAAATCTCAAAAAGGTTTATGAAGCAGGGGGAATTCAAATATGGAAAAGGGTAAAATAATTTTTCTTTTGGTTATTTTAATTTCATTAAAATTTCTCATTGCTTTTTCAAAAAGCCATCCTATTGACATGCCGTTATTTTTGGCTTGGAGTTCACATTTGGCAAAAAATGGTTTTTCTGATTTTTATCAAGTCTGGAAAGATACAGATCCCTATCCTCCAGGAGCTCTTTATTTTTTGTGGGTTTCGGGCAAAATAGCCTCCTTTTTTGATTTTTCTCAAAAAATTCACGAGTTTTTAATTAAATTTTGGTTAGTTTTGGCAGAAATTTTGGGCGGATTTTTGATTTATCAAATTGCAAAAAAACAAAAAAAAGAAAGGCTTGGATTCTTGTTGGCAATTGCTTATTGTTTCAATCCCGCTGTATTTTTCAATTCTTCTGTTTGGGGACAATTTGATTCATTTTTAGCTACTCTTTTACTTTTTTGTATCTATCTTTTCGAGATTAAAAAACCTCTTTTTGGAGCAGCAATTTTTACCCTTTCATTTTTTATTAAACCTCAAACAATTTTTTTAGCACCTTTAGTTGGTATTTTGCTTTTGAAAGATTTTTCAGTTAAAAAAATTTTTCTTTCACTTTTGATTGTTTTTTCAATTACCTTTTTTCTTTTTCTCCCTTTTGTTTCAAAAAATAAACTTTCTTTCATCCTTTCTTATCATTTGCAAAGATTTCAACAATATCCTTATGCCACAGCCAATGCTTTTAATTTCTGGATGCTTTTTTCAGGCCAAACAAACTTTGATAAAAATTTAATCTTTGGTTTGAGCTACAAAACCTGGGGATTAACTTTAGTTTTAATTTTCCAGGCAATAGCTATTTTTTTAATTTTAAAATACAAAAAAGATCCATTTTGGCTTTATTTTGGTGGTTTTTTTGCCTATTTTGCAACATTTTTGTTTGGAACAAGAATGCATGAGCGCTATTTAATTCCAGCAATAATTTTTCTTACTACTTTATTAATTTGGGAGAGAAAACTTTGGAGATTGCTTTTAATTTTAAGCTTTTGTGTTTTCGTCAATAATTACTACATTTATTGGCGGACCTGGCAGGGAAATTTAAACAATGACCCTTTGTTTGTTTGGGTTCCCAAAAATGATAAAATTGCAATTTTTGTTGCCCTTATTACCTTGGCTTCTTTTTTATATTCTCTGATTTTTATTTTTGAAAAAATTTTTAGAAAAATTAAACTGCCAAGAATTAATTTTCCAAATTTTCTGGAAAAAACAGAGTCTAAAGAAAGGCCAAAAAGCCCAATTTTTTTTATTCTAATTTTGCTTTTCTTGAGTTTTGGAACCAGGTTTTTATTTTTATCGCATCCCCCAGAGGTTGTTTTTGATGAAGTCCATTATGGAAAAGCAGTCAATGGATATTTCAGAGGTGAATATTTTTTTACTGGACATCCGCCTTTGGGTCCTCAGCTTATTGCTTTGGGAGGTTTTTTGGGGAAATATCAGCCAAAATTTGCCTTTGAAAACATTGGAGAAAAATTTACTGATCGTTCTTACATTTCTTTAAGAATAATGCCAGCCCTTTTTGGCTCCCTAATTCCTTTAGTTTTATTTTTCTTTTTGAGAGAAATTGGATTTTCTCAAATTTTAGCCTTTTTTGCCTCTTTGTTTTCAATTTTTGAAAATTCTCTTTTAGTTCAATCTCGCTTTATTTTAATTGACACTTTTTGGATCTTTTTTGGATTTTTGGGTTTAACACTCTTTTTTGTTTCAAGAAGAAAAAATTACAATCTTTTTTATTTGACATTGAGCGGAATCTCTTTTGGTCTTGGAGTAGCCACAAAATGGACAGCGTTGAGTTTTCCTTTATTTGTCGGGATTGTTTTTGCTTTTGACTTTTTAAAAGAATTTTTTAGAAAAACCACAAAAGAAATTTTTATTCTTTTTATCAAAGCCTTTTTTGGTCTTGGTATTTGTTTCTTCGTTGCCTATTTTATTCCTTTTGTCATTCATTTTAAACTTTTGCCAAAATCAGGACCTGGCGATGTTTTCATGAGCAGAGAATTTTTAACAGGTCAAAAAAATGTTTTCGAAAAATTTATTGAATTAAACAAAGTAAGTTACGAAACAAATGTTAAAGGAATGAAAGCTTCCCATCCCTACAGTTCAAAATTTTATACCTGGCCCTTTCTTCTGAGACCAATTTTTTATTGGGTAAATGAAGATCAAAGAATTTATTTTTTAGGAAATCCAATTTTGTGGTGGAGTTCAAGTTTCGCCATTTTCTTTTTATTCATTTTAGTTATTTTTCACTCAAAAATTCAAAAGGACAAAAGAGCCATTTTTATTTTACTTGGCTATTTAACAAATATGGTACCTTATTTAAATGTTGAAAGAGTTACTTTTTTGTATCACTATCTTCCAGCTTTAATTTTTGCAATTTCTTCTCTGGTTTATTTAATAAGCTGGCTAAAAGATTGGAAAAAAGTTCTTTTTTTGATTTTGATTTTTACAATTCTTTCTTTTTTCTATTTTGCTCCCCTAAGTTATGGTTTTCCTTTGTCTCCTCAAGAGTATCAGCAAAGAATTTGGCTAAAAACTTGGATTTAGGTAAAATAAAAGAAATTCAATGGCTAAAACCTTAACTCAAATTTTAAAAGAAGTTTGGGAAGAAAAGAAAGATTATTTTGAAAATTATCAGTTTTGGGCTAAAAAAATTAAAAAAGAAGCAAAAAAACTTTTAGGGAAAGTTAGGGTTTTAGTTTTTGGTTCAATTGTTCAAGGAAAATGGACGCCCCAAAGCGACATTGACATTTTAATCATTTCTGAAAATTTGCCAGAAAATCAAAAAGAAAGATCAAAAATTAGAACAAAAATTAAATCAGCCATCGATCCCTTTTCACCATTTCAAATTCACCTTGCTACTCCAAAAGAATACAAAAATTGGTATCAAAGGTTTATAAAAGAAGATTTCATTGAGATATAAGTTGAGACTGGATTGCCTTTTTTGACAAAAAAGAGGTAAAATAAAATTGAAAGGTTGAGTTTTTTGAAAGAATAAAATTTTGGTAAAATAAAAAAATGAGTTTAAAAAGCAAAATTTTAATATTTAGTTTTGTCATCTTTTTAAACTGTTTTTGTTTTTCAGTTTTTGCTGGTCAAGAACATAATGTTTGGGGATGGGCGTGGTCTTCAAACATTGGCTGGATTAAGTTTAATAACTGCACTAATCCTGCAGACCCTGCAACTTGTGGGACAGTAAACTATGGAGTTCATATTTGTACTAGCGATACCGACCCTCTTTGTGCCAGCGTCACCACTCCAAAAAGAGGAAAATTGGTGGGTTATGCTTGGTCTTCAAATATTGGCTGGATTAGATTTGATCCCCCAGGTCCTTATCCCACATCTCCCAATTTTTCAGCCAGAGTGGATCTTGATGGGACAATTTGTGGTCAAAGAGGAAAAATCTGTGGTTGGGCAAGAGCTTGTGCTGGAGCAACAGATCCTACTAATTGTTCAGGCTCAACCAATCCCGCAAGTGGTGGTTGGGATGGCTGGATAAAACTTTCTGGATCGACCTATGCGGTCTCTCTCGATACAGATGTTTCTCCAGTTGAGTTCAGAGGTTTTGCCTGGGGTGGCGATCCAAACTCTCTTTCAGAAGCTGTCATTGGTTGGATTTCGTTTAATTGTAGAGACAGAGGGGTTTGTTCAACTTCAACTTATAAGGTAATGACTTCTTTCTCTTTAAACCAACCGCCAACCGCAAGAATTTGTTGTAATACCCCAACTTGTCCTCCAGAAACTTGCACAGCTTATAGAGGAGAGCTATTTACTCTATACAATGCCTCCACTGATCCTGACAACAATATAGTTTTTTCTGAATGGGATATTTTGGGTCTAGGATCAGGTCCAGAGTTGACCTGTAATGGAATTTGCAATTTTACTCCCGACCCACCAGTGGGTACTTGGACAGTAATTTTAAAAGTGAGAGATAGCTTAGGCTATGAATCCTCTGCCACAAAAACATTTACCATTTTAAGAAATATTTCAGCTGACTTTGAGTGTTCTCTAAATCCTAATGATCCCACTAGTTGGAGAAATTGTGAAGGATTTAGAGTAATGGTTGATCAAACTCTTTATCTAAGAGACACTTCTTCACCTTCTGATGGAGCAACAATTGCAAGTAGATATTGGACTTTCCAAGACGGACAACCAGCTACTTCTACTTTACCAACCCCCTCAGTTATTTTTGCCAGACCAGGTAGAAAGATAATTTCACTTTCTATCACAGATACAAACAACAGAACTGCCACCGCTACTTCAACAATCAACGTAATATCCCCACCAATTTATTTCCCCATTCCTCCAGTTCCTCCCCCATAATTTAAATGAAAGGATTTACTTTAGTTGAGCTTTTAATGGTAGTTTCAATTCTCCTTATTTTTACCGCCATTTCATTGCCTAATTTAAAAAGAGGAGATGAGCTTTTAGCTTTACAAAGGGCAGGGAACAAATTAGCCCAGGATTTGAGAATGGCAAGCGAGATGGCAATTTCAGGAAAATTAACAGGTTCTCAATTTCCAAGAGGTGGTTATGGAATTCACTTTCCC
>CAZGXQ010000059.1:0-15043 GCA_964530195.1 uncultured Candidatus Saccharibacteria bacterium
GAAAGGGAAGGGACTTGCTGGTTCTACTTCCCGAGTACCTCGAGGCCAAGATAACCTTGAGGGAAGCAGGGAGGACTACCTCCCAAGGCTAAATATCTCCCGCACACCGATAGTGCACTCAGTACCGTGAGGGAAAGGTGAAAAGTACCCCGGTGAGGGGGGTGAAATAGAACCTGAAACCACCTGCTGACAGCAAGTTCTCCTTCCATATTTGGAAGGAGGGCGTACCTATTGGAGCAGGAGCCAACGAGTTCATGCTTGGGGCGAGTCTAACCTCGCTAAGCGAGGGAAGGCGTAGTGAAAGCGAGGGTGAATAGCCCGTTAGCCCCAAGTATGAGACCCGAAGCCGGGCGAGCTTGCCATGACCAGGGTGAAGGGAAGGGAAACCTTCCTGGAGGCCCGAACCCGTGGGTTGTGCAAAACCCTGGGACGAGTTGTGGCAAGAAGTGAAAAGCTAAACGAGCCCGGGAATAGCTGGTTCTCCCCGAAATAGCTTTAGGGCTAGCCTGGGGAGTTTCCTTGGGATGGTAGAGCACTGGAAGGAATATCGTGGAGAAATCCAGGTATTCCTACCAAACTCCGAATGTCCCAAGGTAACATCCCTGGAGTCAGAACCTGGGCGCTAAGGTCCAGGCTCGAGAGGGAAACAGCCCAGATCCCCGTCTAAGGTCCCTAAATCTGAGCTAAGTGCACTCTAAAGGAAGTCCCAAACCATTGACAGATGGGAGGTTGGCTTAGAGGTAGCCATCCTTTAAAGAGTGTGTAACAACTCACCATCCGATGGTGCGGGGCGCCGAAGATTCATAGGGGCTAAAGCTCAGTACCGAAGACGGGAATAGTTAGATTTTAGCTATTAGGTCAGTTCGCTCTGCGAACCTCTTAGACATTAGCCTAATTCCTAATAGCTAATTTCTAACTATGGTAGGGGAGCGTTGCTACCGGGGTGAAGTCAGACCGAGAGGTCTGGTGGACCGGTAGCAAGTGAGAATGTTGGCATGAGTAACCGCAAGGGGAGTGAGAGCCTCCCCCCCCGAAAGCCCAAGGTTTCCGTGGCAACGGTGATCGACCACGGGTTAGGCGGTCCTAAGGCGAAGCCGAAAGGCGTAGCTGATGGATAGTGGGTTAATATTCCCACCCTACCTAGGAGTTCTGAAGGGTGACGAAGAGGAGTAGTCGGGAGGGATAATTGGCTTTCCCTCAGCCGGATTTTTCCGGGGTTCTCGATGAATCCTCTTCCTAGAAAAGCCCGTAGGGTTAACTCCTAGGTAACCGTACCGCAAACCGACACAGGTGGGCTGGTGGAGGACACTAAGGGGAACGGGTTAGACCTCGCTAAGGAACTCGGCAAAAAAGCTACCCGTAAGCTCTGCGAGATGGGTTGCCTGGACTTGGGGAGGAAAACTCCTTTCAAGTTACAGGCCGCAGCGAAAGTTTCCCTGGGGACTGTTTAACTAAAACACAGGTCCCTGCTCAAACCGTAAGGTGATGTATAGGGGCTGAGGCCTGACCAGTACCTGTGTGTTACGGCTGGGGATCCCTGGATTTTTTCTGGGGGTTCACCGGCTTAAGCCACAGGTGAACGTCCGGGGTAACTCTGACCCTGCTAAGGTAGCGTAATCCCTTGTCGGGTAAGAGGTCGGACTTGCCCGTAAGCTGGCTCATAACGGAAGAGGAAAAAGGTGGCTGCTACAAGGGACAGCTAAAAAGCCTTTTTCCAATTCCGTGGGAACCCTAAAAACTTTTGATTTTTAGGGGACCCGTAACGACTTCGAGATTTTTCTCGAGGTGGAAGCGACCTCCAAAGTGAGGCAACTTCCACAACACGCCAGCTAGCGAAGTGGTAAAATAAAAGAATGAAAAGGTTACATCCATATTATGTTACCGGATTGACTGAAGGAGAAGGAAGTTTTTATGTAGGAATTTTGCCGAGAAAATTGGGAAACGTCGATTTTGAGGTGAGACCGTCTTTTTCTTTGACTCAGCATAAAAGGAATCGATCAGTTTTATTCAAGTTAAAGGAATATTTTGGATGCGGGTCGATTCGTTTTTCAAAGAAAGACCAGACTTATAAGTTTGAAGTGAGAAGTCTTAATGATTTGAAAGAGAAGATTTTGCCCCACTTTGAAAAATTTCCTTTAGAAGGGGAAAAAGAAAAGGACTTCAAAATCTTAAAGGAAATAGTGGGAATGATGGAAAGAAGAGAACATTTGGAACGAAAAGGTTTGTTGAAAATCGTTGAATTAGTCGAGAAAATGACAGAGAGTGAGAAAAGAAAAAAATTTCTTCAAAGAATTGCCACTTCGCTAAAGGAATAGTCTATTTGAAGTTCCGACCCGCATGAAAGGCTTAACCACTGGGGAACTGTCTCAGCGAGGCGCCCGGTGAAAATACATGGAGGGTGAAGATGCCCTCGACTCGCGGCTAGACGAAAAGACCCCAGGAGCTTTACTGCAGGGTGGCATTGAATTTTGGTTCCCGGTGCATAGCGTAGTGGGGAGGCTATGAAGCTAGCTCTCCGGGGCTAGTGGAGCCGCCAATGGAACACCCACCATCGGAGGCCGAAATTCTAATCTATCCCAAATCTAGGGTAAAAACCGGGTTTGGGTAGAAACAGTGCCACCTGGGCAGTTTAGATGGGGCATCTGCCCCCTAAAAGGTAACGGGGGCGTGCACAAGGTCGGCTTAGGGCGGATGGAAATCGCCCCGAAAGTGCAAGGGCATAAGCCGGCCTGACTGCGAGAGGGACACCTCGAGCAGAGGGGAAACCCGGCCCTAGTGAACCGACCTCCCTTCGTAGAAAGGAGGGAGATCACCGGCCAAAAGTTACCCTGGGGATAACAGGCTAGTAGGGCCCGAAAGTCCACATTGACGGCCCTGTTCGGCACCTCAAGTTCGGGGTGCTCCAGAGAGTAATCTCTGGAAAAAATCGCCACCCAAAACGGCGAAACTTCATTAAGAGAGAAAATTTTGATATACTCTCTTAATGAACAACGCCGTGGGAAATTTAACCTGGCAACAACGATCAGTAATTGTAGGATCAGTGTTAGGAGATGGACATTTAAGGAAGATTGAGGGAAGGAGGTTTGCTTTCTTGGAAGTTCAACATTCGATTAAAGCTAAAGAATATTGTGAATGGAAATATTTGATTTTGAAGAATATTTGTAAAACTCCGCCAAAGATAAGAAAGATAGATGAGAAAAGGGAAGTGATAAGATTTCAAACGAGAGAACATCCAGAAATTGACGAAATTTATCAACAATTCTACAAAGAAGGGAAAAAGGTGGTTCCGAAAGGTTTTGCTTTAGATGCACTTTCTTTAGCTGTCTGGTTTATGGATGATGGAAGCAAAAGTAAAGGAAGTATTTATTTGAATTCTCAACAATTCGACTGGAAAAGTCAAAGAAGATTACTGCACGCTCTGAGATTAATGGGGATCAAAGCAAGAATGAATAAAGACAAAAAGTATTATCGAATTAGAATTTTAAAAGAGTCAACAAAAAAATTTTTAGAAATTATTAAATCTTATTTGCATCCTTCAATGTCTTACAAGTTGCCAGGTTAGATCCCGTAGAGACTTCTCAGAGAATTTCTCTGAGAGGCCTGCCAAAAGGCTGGCAGGCAAAAGAGGTGGCCTCCCGCACTAAAATTTTTGGTGCGGGATGAAGGCATAGTCCTTACCCAGAAATGGGGAAGCGATGTCGGCTCGTCTCATCCTGGGGGTGGAGAAGCTCCCAAGGGTTGGGCTGTTCGCCCATTAAAGAGACCCGTGAGTTGGGTTCAGACCGTCGTGAGACAGGTCGGTCTCTATCTGCCGCGAGCGTTCGAGCCTTGAGGGGAGTCCCCGACAGTACGAGAGGACCTCGGGGAACCAACCTCTGGTGTGCCAGTTGTCCTGCCAAGGGCACAGCTGGGTAGCCATGTTGGGAAGGGATAAGGGCTGAAAGCATCTAAGCCCGAAGCCCACCCCAAGATTAGGGCTCGTCATTAAACCCCTCGGAGATTACGAGGTTGATAGGCTCCAGGTGTAAGTCCCGTAAGGGATTGAGCCGAGGAGTCCTAATCGGTTGAACAAGTCTTGCCCCCAGACAAGAGTTTGTAAAAGAGCCAATTGTCCGTTTTGGTGGCGGCTATACTGGGGGTGACCCACCTGTTCCCATTCCGAACACAGAAGTGAAATCCCCCAAGGCCGATGATAGCGAGTTTTCTCGCAAAAGTAGGTAGCCGCCACCAAAGCGTTTTTGACAATTGGCTTTTTTTAATTTAAATAAAACTTGAAGACAACTTCAATGATAAAGGTAAAAAAAATAACTAAAATTTTTCTTTCTATTCTGTTTTTTTTGATCCTTTTCTTTTCTTTGAATTTCCAAAATTCTCTCAAAAACTTAATGTATTTGGCTTCTTTTCCTTTTCAGGAAAAACTTTGGTTTCTGGGTCAAAAAATCTCAAATTTTTTTGAAGGATTAATTTTTTCAGCTAAACTAAAGGAAGAAAATTTAAAATTGAAAAAAGAGAATGAAAAATTAATTTTTGAAAATCTTTCTTTAAAAAATCAAGCCAAAGAAAACGAAATATTGAGAAAAGCTTTAAACGTAGGCTTGGAAAAAGAATTTAATTTGGAATTTGCAAAAATTGTTGGAAAAGATATTTCTCAAGAGATTATTTTAATTGACAAGGGAGCAAAAGATGGAATTTCAGAAGATTTACCGGTAATTTCAGAAAATAAATCAGTTTTGGGGAAAATTATTAAAGTATATAGAAATTTCTCAAAGGTTCAACTAATTACTCATCCAGAAAGCATCTTTGATGTAAAAATTGAAAACAAAGGAATTTTGGCAAAGGCAAAAGGGAAAGGAAACCAAAAAATATCAATTGAATACCTTCCTTTAAAAGAAAAAATTGAGCCTGGAGATATAGTTGTGACTTCAGGGCAAAGTGGAATTTTTCCTGAAGGACTTTTAGTAGGAAAGATTGAAAATGTTAAAAAATCTGATCTTGAGGGTTTCCAAGAGGCAGAAGTTATTAATTTTTTAAATATTACAGATTTAGAGTATCTTTTTATCATTAAAAAATGGTGAAAAAAATTTTTCTTTTTGGACTGTTGTTTTATTTTTTAACAATTCTTCAAACTAGCCTTTTTCCCCATTTCATTTTCGGTCTTTCTCAAAAAATTCTAAACTATTTTTTTAATTTAAACTGGGGCTTAATTTTTTTATTTTCTTTCTTTGAGAAAAAGACCGAAAAGCTTAGTTTTTTCTTTGGTTTCTTAAATGGTTTTTTTGCTGATATTTTTTCTGAAAAATTTTTCGGATTTTATATTTTGCTTTTTGTGTTAACTTGTTTTTTTGTTAAAAATTTTTTGAAGAAATATGTTCAATTTCTTTGACAAACAAAAAGATAAATTTCAATTTGAAATTGAGCCTCACGAAGTTTTATTAGATAGTTTGGCAAAAAAAAGAGAAGAGGAGTTGGGCATTTCAGAAAAGAGATTTGAAGTTCCAATTTCACGTTCCCTTAACTTTATTTTTTTTCTTTCGCTTTTGACTCTTTTTGTTTTGTTTTTTAGAAGCTTTCAACTTCAAATTTTAGAGAGTGAAGATTTTAAAAAACAAGCTCAATCAAATCGATATATTTTTCACAAAACTAGTGCCCAAAGAGGAGTAATTTATGATCGAAATTTAAATCAATTAGTCTTTAATCGTGAAGTTTTTAGTTTAGTTTGTAAAAAAGAATTTCTTCCAGTTAATCTTAAAGAAAGAGAAAAAATTTTAGAAAAAATCAGCCAAATTTTGAAGATTGAAAAAAGAGAAATTAAAGAAAAAATTGAAAAAGAAGAATCGCCAGTTGTGATTTTAAATTCTTTGGACTTACCAACTTTAATCCTTTTGGAGACTAAAATTGAAGAATTTCCAGGATTTGAAATACTCCAAACCTCAATTAGGGAATATCCAGAGGGCGAAACTTTTGCTCATATTCTTGGTTATTTAGGAAAAGTTTCGGCTAAAGAACTTCAAGAAGAGCCCGATTTTTATTCAAATTTAGACTATACAGGCAAAGATGGAGTTGAGGGGTTTTATGAGAAAATTTTAAGGAAAATACCTGGTAAAATGAAAATAGAAAGGGACGCTTTACAAAGAATAATTTCAAAAGAAATTGTTTCATTTCCCCAAAATGGAAAAAGTGTTGTCCTTTCAATAGATGCTTCACTTCAACGAAAAATAAAAGAATTGCTTCAGAGAAGGCTTGAAGAAGTGAAAGGAAAAGGAGCAGCAGCTGTCGCTTTAGATCCTAAAACTGGAGAAATTTTAGCTCTCGTTTCTTTGCCGACTTTTGACAATAATATTTTCTTCTCAAATGATTCAGAAAAAATTTCAAAATTATTTCAAGACAAAAACCAACCTCTTTTTAATCGGGCTATCTCAGGGCAATATTTAATAGGTTCTATAATAAAACCAATCGTTGCAATCGCTGCAATAGAAGAAAAGATAATTGACCCTTTAAAAAAAATAAATTGTCAAGGAGAAATTGTTATTCCCAATCCTTGGAACCCCTCTTTGCCCACTATTAAAAAAGATTGGAAGACTCATGGTTTTACTGATTTAAAAAAAGCAATTGCTGAATCTTGCAATGTTTACTTTTATACAATTGGTGCAGGCTTAGGAGATCAAAAGGGATTAGGGGTTGAAAAAATAAAAAAATATTTAAAGCTTTTTGGTTTTGGAGAAAAAACTAATATTGATCTTTTTGGAGAAAAAGAGGGATTAGTTCCAGACCCAGAATGGAAAATGAGAGAACTAAAAGAGCCTTGGAGAGATGGGGATACTTTAAATCTTTCTATTGGTCAAGGTTTTGTTTTAGCCACTCCTCTTCAGGTAGCTAATGCTTTTTCAGCAATTGCAAATGGAGGAAAATTATTTGAACCAAAAATAATAAAAAAAATTGTTGACTCTTCAAAAAGTCCCCCAGAAACTTTAAAAGAGTTTCCACCAAAAATAATTAGAGAGAATTTTGTTGATAAGAAAACTTTAGAAATTGTCAAAGAAGGAATGCGACAAACTGTAACTGGAATAAATTCCCCCCACGCTACAGCTTTACTTTTAAATTCCTTGCCAGTTTCTTGTGCAGCAAAAACTGGAACTGCTGAAGTATGGCAAGGAGGAGAGAAAATTTACAATAGTTGGATTACGGTTTTTGCACCTTATGAAGATCCAAGAATTGTTTTAACCATTATGATTGAAGGTGTGAAGGCGAGAGAAGTAGAAAATCAATTAATTGTTGTACCAGTAGCGAAAGAAATTTTAGAATGGTATTTTAGTCAAGGTCTTTAATTTTTCAAGAAAATGTTTTAAAATTAAAAAATGAAAACACTTGAAGAAATAAAAGCTAAAAGACTAGAGAAGTTAAAAAGAATTCAAAGTAAAGGATTTTCTCCTTATCCTATAAAATCAAAAAGAACTCACTCAATTGGAGAGGCTTTAGAGAATTTTTCAAAATTGGCAAGGAAAAAAGAAGAAATTTATCTTGTGGGTAGGATAAGAGCATTGAGAGTTCATGGAAAACTTACTTTTTTCAATATTGAAGACCAAAGCGGAAAAATCCAAGCAGCATTAAGACAAGATCAAGTTGGGGAAAAGGCATATCAATTTTTTCTAGAAAACTTTGATATCGGTGACTTTTTAGAAGTTAAAGGTTATTTGTTCAAAACCAAAACTGGCGAAAAAACGATTGAAGTTTTAAATTTTAAAATTTTAGCAAAATCTTTATTGCCTCTTCCAGAAAAATGGCACGGCTTACAAGATGTTGAAGAACGATTTAGGAAAAGATATCTTGATTTAATTTTCAATCCAAAAGTAAAAGAAAAATTCATTTTACGCTCTAAAATAATTTCAGAAATCAGAAAATTTTTGGAAAAAGAAGGATTTTTAGAGGTGGAGACTCCAATTTTACAATTACTTTATGGAGGAGCGAGAGCAAAACCATTTAAAACCCATCATAATGCTTTAGATATTGATCTTTATTTAAGGATTTCTCCAGAACTTTATTTAAAAAGACTTTTGATTGGGGGTTTTGAAAAGGTTTTTGAAATTGGAAAATGTTTTAGAAACGAAGGAATTGACAGATTTCACAATCCAGATTTTACAATGCTCGAATTTTATTGGGCATTTTCTGATTATAAAGAACTAATGAAATTTACAGAAAAAATGCTTTCTGGCTTAGTAAAAAAGATCTTTAAACGTACAAAAATTTCTTATCAAGGAAAAGAAATTGATTTTAGACCTCCCTGGTCAAGAGTTGAGTTTGATGTTTTGTTAAGACGAGAAATTGGTGTTGATTATGAAAGTGTGAATCAAAAATTTTTGTTTGAAATGGCAAAAAAACTTGGTTTGAATGTAACTGAAGATCTTCCAAAATTTGAAATTGCAGACGAGATTTTCAAAAAAATAATCAGACCAAAAATCTGGAATCCAACTTTTGTGATTCATTTTCCTGTTGGATTTCAAGCCCTAGCAAAACCATTAGAAAAAAATCCAAAAAAATTGGCTAATTTTCAACTTATTGTAGCTCAAATAGAATTGGTCAATGCTTTTTCCGAACTTAACGATCCAATAGAACAAAGAAAGCGCTTTTTAGAGCAAGAAAAACTTTTCAAGACTGGATTAGAGGAGGTTCATAGATTAGATGAAGATTTTTTGGAAGCCCTAGAATATGGAATGCCACCAGCTGCTGGTTTTGGAATGGGAATTGATAGATTAGTTGCTCTTTTGACTGATTCTTATTCTCTTCGCGAAGTGATTCTCTTTCCTTTGATGCGAAAAACCGAGTGAAATATGCCTCTGACCCCTCTTCATTTGGGATTTGGATTATTTTTTGGAGGATTAACTCTAAAGTTTTTTAATTTATGGGCAATACTTTTTGGAAGTGTTGTAATGGATCTCGAACCTCTAATTTTAGTTTTAATAAAAAAATGTTATTTCTGCGCTCATCATGGTTTTTTTCATTCAATTTTGGGAGCGATTTTTGGAAGCTTGGTTTTAGCTCTGATTTTGTGGGCATTTAGAAAAAAATTAAATCAAATTTCATTGCGTTTCAAAATTTCTCAAAGTTTTTCTTTTCAAAACCTTTACTTTTCTTCTCTTTTTGCCTGGTTAATTCACATTTTTTTTGATAATCTAACTCATGACGATGTTTTTTTATTTTGGCCATCCTATTTTAAGCCATTTTTTATTGGCAAAAAAATTTATTGGCCTTTAAGTTTTGTTTTTTTGCTTTTTGGAATTTTTGGTTTTTTGATATTTGTTTTTAAAATAAAAAAAGAAAAAAATGTTAGACATTAAATTCATTCGTCAAAATCCAGAAAAGGTAAAAAAAGCTTGCAAAGATAAGGGAATTGAGGTTGATATTGATCGACTTTTAGAAGTTGATCTAAAAAGGAGGGAAATTTTAAAAACAATTGAAAAAATTAGAGCTCAAAAAAATAAAGCCTCAAAAGAAATTGCAAAGATAAAGGATCCAAACGAAAAAGAAAAAAGCGTTTTTGAGATGCGTAAATTGGATAAAAAAGAAGAAGAATTGAAAGAAGATTTAAAAGTTATTGAAAAAGAATTTAAAGAACTAATGTTCCAAGTGCCAAATTTGCCCCTTGAAGATGTTCCAGTAGGAAAAGATGAAAAAGAAAATGTTGTCTTGAAAGAATGGGGAGAAAAACCAAAATTTGATTTCCCTCCAAAAGATTACTTAGAAATTGCTGAAAAATTAGATTTAATTGATGTTAAAAGAGCTTCAAAGGTTGCAGGTTCAAGGTTTGGGTATCTGAAAAGAGAAGCTGTTTGGATTGAGTTTGCACTAATTTATCTTGCTTTGGAAACTTTAACTAAAGAAGGATTTATACCTGTTTTGCCTCCAGTGATGTTAAAACCCGAAATGGCAAGAGGCACAGGGTATTTTGAAGCAGCAGATATCAATGAAGCCTATTTTTTGCCAAAAGACAATTTATATTTAGTTGGAACATCCGAACAATCAATTTTGACAATGCATGCTAACGAAACTTTTGAAGAAAAAGAACTTCCAAAAAGATATCTTGCTTTTTCAACTTGTTTTAGAAGAGAAGCTGGTTCTTGGGGAAAAGATACAAGAGGAATTTTCCGTGTTCATCAGTTTGATAAATTGGAAATGTTTAGTTTTTGTAAACCTGAAGACTCAAGAAAAGAACATGAATTTTTTTTGGCTTTAGAAGAAAAATTGATGCAATTTCTAAAAATTCCTTATCGCGTTTTGAAAATTTGTACTGGAGATTTGGGAAGACCCGCAGCTGCAAAATATGATATTGAAGCCTGGTTTCCTTCCCAAAATAGATATCGTGAAACTCATTCAACCTCAAACTGTACAGACTTTCAAGCTAGAAGATTGAACATTAGATATAAAAGGAAAGACGGAAAATTAGAGTTTGTTCATACTGTTAATGGGACAGTTTTTTCTCAAAGACCAATTTTGGCAATAATTGAAAATCATCAACAAGCCGATGGTTCAGTAAAAATTCCAGAGATTTTAAAAAAATATCTTCCATTTAAGGAAATTAGAAATCATGGAAGAAAATGAAATAGTAATCAATGAAATAAAAGTTAATTACAAAATTGAAGGGACTGGAGAGCCATTAGTGATTTTGCATGGATGGGGAGGTTCTTCCAATTCATGGTTAAAAGTTATTGAAAAATTGAAAAAAGATTTTAAAATTGTTTGTCCTGATCTTCCTGGTTTTGGAAAAAGCGAACCCCCAAAAAGCATTTGGGGTTTAAAAGAGTACGCTAATTGGCTTAAAGAATTTGTAGAAAAGTTAAAGCTTGAAAAATTTTTTCTCTTGGGACATTCTTTTGGGGGGAGAATAGCAATCAAATTTTCAACTTTTTGGCCAGAAAAAATAAAAAAATTAATTCTTTGTAATTCTGCTGGAATAAAACAAAAGAAAAACTTTAAAGAAAAAATCATTTTTTCTTTAGCTTTGTTAGGAAATGCTATTTTTTCACCAAAAATTCTTCAAAGATTTAAAGATAAAGCTCAGAATTTATTTTATCTTTTTATAAGAAATTTAGATTACGCTAAAGCGAATAAAACAATGAAAGAGGTAATGAAAAAGGTTATTGAAGAAGATATTTTACCACATCTTCCCCTCTTAAAAGCTGAAACTTTAATTGTCTGGGGAGAAAAGGACAATATTTTGCCTTTAGATCATGCTTTTATTTTTAGAGAAAAAATTCCAAATTCAGAAATAAAAATTTTACCAAAAACTTTTCACAGTCCTCATTTGGAAAATCCTGAAGTGTTAGCCCAAATAATTTCCCAATTTCTTAAAAGATAAGCATGATTTTTGAGAATTTAGCCCTACTTTTTCTTTGGTGGATTCGGCAAATAAAATCAATTTTATTTTGGCTCTATCTTTGGCAATTGAAAGAATACAGAATTGACAGATTTTTAGCTCATTTTCAAACAGAAAAAGGAAAAAGAATTTTCCGAAACCCCCTCTTTCTATTCAAAATTTTCCTTTTCTTCCTTTTTTTTCTTTTCCCTTCTTTATTTTTTTTATTTTTTCTTTATTTCTTTGAAGCTTTAAAATCGGCTCTTGATTTTCTTTTAAGGAGAGCAAAAACTCCGGTTTTTACCAAAAAAATTCTTCTTTTGTTTTTGGCAACCTCAATTTTTTTCTTTATTTTTTCTTTTTTAACTCTAAGCACTAAGGTCTATTTTCCAATTTTTCTTTTGGGTTTTGATATTTTTACCCCTTTAATTGTTTCTTTGATTTTGCTTTCCTTTCAGCCAATTGTATTTTTTTGGAAAATTCATTTGTTTAAAAAAGCAAAAGAAAAAAGAGAAAAATTCAAAGATTTGATTGTAATTGCAGCTGTAGGATCTTATGGAAAAACCTCAACCAAGGAATTTTTGGCAACAATTTTAGCAAAAAAATTTAAAGTTTTAAAAACGGAAAAAAATCAGAATAATGAAGTTTCAATTTCAAAGTGTATTTTGGAAAAATTAAGTAAAGACCATCAAATTTTTGTTTGTGAAATTGGAGCATACAAAAAAGGAGAAATAAAAAGAGTGGTAGAAATTGTTAAACCAAAAATTGGAATTATAACTGGAGTAAATGAACAACATTTGGCTCTTTTTGGCTCAATTGAAAATTTAATTTCAGCTGAAGGAGGAAAGGAATTAGCAGAAAGTTTACCAGAAAGCGGAGTTTTAATCTTAAATGGAGAAAATGAAATTTTGCGGAATTTGTATCAAAATGAAAAAATTGAAAAGAAAATCGTTGGATTAAACAATCCCCAATTTGATCTTTGGGCAAAAGATATTTTAATAGAAAAAGAAAGAATTCAATTTTTAGCTTTGGATAAAGAAGGAGATTTTGGAAAATTTGAGTTGAATTTAATCGGTCATCAAAATATCATTAATCTTTTGTTGGCAGCTTGTACAGCAAAAATTGTTTCCAAAATGAGTTTAAAAGAAATTGCTTTGGCTTCAAGAGAAATAAAGCAAGAACAAAGCGGGGTAAAATTGATCTCTACAAAATATGGTTTTTTTATTATTGATGCTTCTTATTCCACAAATCCAAGTGCAGTGCTGTCTCATTTGGAATATTTGAGGCTTTGGGAAAATAAAAAAGTAATTGTGATGCCTTGTTTAATTGAATTGGGAAAGGCTGCCAAAGAAATTCATTTGAGAATTGGTGAAAAAATTAGAGAAATTTGCGATTTAGCCATAATTACAACTCTTGATTATTTTAAAGAGCTTAAGGGAGGCAAAGAAAAAGTGATTTTTTTGGAAGATTCAAAAAAAATAATTCAAAAATTAAGAGAATTTTGCAAAGAAGGAGATGTGGTTTTGTTTGAAGGAAGGATAGAAAATAAAGTAATAGAATTTTTTAAAGAAAATGTTTAAAGAAAAACCAATATTCATTTCTCTTTCTCCAAACACCGAAAGAGACGATGTGATTTTAGCTTTAAAGCTTCTTTTCCAACCTTGGAAATGGAAAGAGAAAGCCTCTTTTTTAGAAGAAGAATTTAAAAATTACTTCAAAGTAAAACATGCTATTTCTTTCAACAGTGGGAGATCAGCCTTAATGGCTATTTTAAGTGCTTTAAATTTAAAAGAGGGTGATGAGGTTTTAGTTCAGGCGTTCACTTGTAATGCTCTTATTAATCCAATTATTTGGTCAAAACTTAAACCAGTTTTTGTAGATTGCGAAAAAGAAACCTTAAATTTAAATGTTGAAGATTTAAAAAGAAAAATTACTTCAAAAAGTAGGGTATTAATAATTCAACACACCTTTGGTCTACCTTCAAATTTAAAAGAAATCTTAAAAGTTTGTAAAGAAAAGAATTTAATTTTAATTGAAGATTGCGCTCACTCTTTAGGTGCTACCTTTGAAGGGAAAAAAATTGGAACATTTTCTAATGTTGCATTTTTTAGTTTTGGAAGAGATAAAATTATTTCCTCAGTATTTGGGGGGATGGTTATTACCAATGATGAAAAAGTAGCTCAAAAATTAAAAGAGTTTTGGGAAAAGATAGATCAGCCATCTTCTTTTTGGATTTTGCAGCAAATTCTTTATCCAATTTTAGTAGAAATAATAATTAAACCTCTTTACAATTTCTTTGGTATAGGAAAAGGATTGTTATTTATTTGCCAAAAGCTAAAAATTCTTTCAAAGGCAGTAACAAAAAAAGAAAAGAGAGGGGAAAATCCTAACTATTTTCCCAAAAAAATGCCATTTGCTTTAGCTATTTTAGCTAAAAATCAGTTTAAAAAATTAGAAAAATTTAACAAGCATAGGGAAAAAATAGCTAAAATTTACGAAAAAGAATTAAGAGATTTGAATTTAGTATTGCCAAAAAATCAAGAAGGAAGAGTATGGATGAGATACCCTTTAATTTTTAATTTTGAAACAGAATTTCTTTTAAGGGAGCTTTCAAAAAATGGAATTTTCCTTAATGATGGCTGGCGAGGAAAGCCAATTGTGCCCCCAGACACAGATCAAGAAAAAATGGGTTACAAATACGGCTCTTGTCCTGTTGCAGAAAAAATTGTTAAAAATATTTTAAACTTACCAACAAATATTCAAGTTTCAGAAAAAGAGGCAAAAAGGATTTGTCAAAAAATCAAAGAAATTTTAAACAAGAATGAGGGTTGAAGAAATAAAAAATAAAGAAGTTTGGGAAAACTTTTTTTTAGAATGCAAAGAAAAAACATTTTTGAATTCTTGGAATTGGGGCGAGTTTCAAAAATCTTTGGGAAATAAAATTTGGAGAGTTGGAATTTTTGAGAACGAAAATTTATTGGGAGTAGCTTTAGTTGTGAAAATTAAAGCTCGCAGGGGCACATTTATTTTTGTTCCTCACGGTCCCAATTTAAAAATTGAGGACAAAGAAAAAAAACTTAAATTTTTGGAAAGCCTAAAGGGTGAATTAGAAAAAATTGCAAAAAGCGAAGGTTGCGATTTTATTAGAATTGGTCCAATTTGGAAAAATACGAAAGAGAATCAAGAGATTTTTTCAATTTTAAATTTTCGGGATGCTCCAATTTTTATTCATCCAGAAATTACTTGGGAATTAAATATTGAAAAAAGTGAAGAGGAGATTTTAGCTGGAATGAGAAAAACAACTCGTTATTTAATAAAAAAAGGTCAAAAAGAAAAATTGCTCTCAATTAGAGAGGAAAATACATTAGAAGGGGTTTCGCTTTTTAATAAAGTTTATTTAGAAACAAAAGAAAGACAACATTTTGTACCATTTTCTTTAGAATATTTACAAAAAGAGCTCTTAGCTTTCAAAGATGAAAATCAAATTTCAATTTTGTTGGGAGAGTACAAAGGAGAAATCATTGCTGGAGGAATTTTTATTTTTTGGCAAAATTCAGCCTTTTATCATCACGGAGCTTCTTCAAAAAAATATCCAAAAATTCCAACTTCGTATTTACTCTTGTTTGAAGCCATTAAAAAAGCAAAACAAAGAAATTGTAAGATATTTAATTTTTGGGGAATTGCTCCTACAGATTC
>CAZGXQ010000060.1:0-5837 GCA_964530195.1 uncultured Candidatus Saccharibacteria bacterium
TTTGAGCCGTGCATTCTCACATAAACAAAATCTGCAGTAACTTGATAAACTTTTGGCCAAGAAGGAGAGTCGACAACAACCCAGGCAAAATTAAATTTTTTTAAGATTTGATAGATTTTTTCGTCGCACCAACTTTCATTTCTAAATTCAAAAGCAAACCTTAATCCCTTTGGAGATTCTTTCAAAATCATTTTTCCAAAATCTTCCAATTTTTTAGCATCTGCTTTCAAAAAAGGAGGAAATTGGAACAAAAGAGGACCCAATTTTTCTTTCAAAATCAGCGCCCTTTTCAAAAAAATTTTCCAAAGATCCTGGCAATCTCTTAATTTTTTAATATGGGTAATAAACCTCCAAACTTTTAAAGCAAAGATGAAATTTTTGGGCGCTCTTTTGTACCAACTTTCAAATGTCTTTTCTCCGGGAAGTCGGTAAAAGGTATTGTTTAGCTCAACTGTGTTAAAATGCTGGCAGTAATATTCCAATTTTTTTGATTTTGGCCAAGAGATTGGATAAAAAACCCCATTTTCCCAATGAGAGTAAATATAACCTGAAGTTCCAACAAAAATTTTTGCCATTTATTTTAATTTGTTTGAGTTTTGATGTTGAAAATAAAAGAATTTGACAATTTCATTAACCAAAAGATAAGCCAAAGAAAGAGAAATTAAAATTAAAATTGAAGAAAGAGAAGGCAAAATGAATTTAAAATAGTTTTGCCCCAAAGAGGTAAATGGAAGAGAAAAAGAAATCAAAAAGACAAAAATTGAAAGAAAGACCAAAACTAAACTTGGAGGTTTTGCTAAAAGGAAAAACTTTCTTGTCCTAACAGAAAGGATAATAAAAAGTTCAGTTAAAACCGAAAGTAAAAACCAGTGAGTCTGAATTGAAGCTTCGCCTTGGCGATAAAAAATTCCAAAAAAGATAAAGTCAAACAGAGAAGAAACCAAAGCTAAAAAGAAAATTAAAGGAAAAATTTGAGAAAATTTTTGAAATTTTGGCCTTCTTAGTTCTTCAACATCTAAAGTATCTGTAGCTACCGCTACCAAAGGTAAATCAGTCAAAAGATTCAAAAGCAGAATTTGGGTTGGAAGCATTGGCAAAAATGGAAAAATTAAAGAAATTCCAGCCATTGAATACATATTCCCAAAGTTTGAAGCTAAAGTAGCTTTTAGGTATTTTTGAATATTTGAGAAAATGTTTCTTCCCCTTTTTATTCCTTCAATGATTGTTGCCAAATCCTCTTTTAACAAAATAATATCTGCAGCTTCTTTTGAAATTTCTGCTGCTCCTTTAACAGCAATTGCAACATTGGCAACCTTTAGTGCTGGGGCATCATTTATTCCTTCTCCAATAAAACCTACTTCATAATTTTTTTGCAAAGATTTAATAATTTTTAACTTCATCTCTGGCAAAATTCGGGCAAACACAGAGTATTTTTGACAAGCTTTATCAAATTCTTCTTCTGAAAGGCTTTCAAGCTCTTTTCCCAAAATAACTTCTTTTTCGCTTTCAATTAATCCAATTTCTTTTGCAATGTGAAATGCAACTTCTGGAGCATCTCCAGTTATGATTTTAATTTGAACTCCTAATTTCCTTGCTAAATTCAAGGTTTTTTTAGCGCCTTTTTTCAAAGGATCTTCAAAACACAAAATCCCCAAAAAATTTAAATTTTCCTCATCTTCTTCTGAAAACTTTTCCTTTTCAATTTCTTTGAAAGCCAAAGCCAAAACTCTTTTTCCTTCTCTTCCTTTTTCCTTTGAAATTTTTAATATTTCTTCTTTATTTTCTACACTTGAGAGTTCCAAAATTTTTTCAGGAGCTCCTCTTAAAATCAAAAGCTTTTTTCCCTGAAATTCCACCAAAACACTATTTCTTAGTCTTTTTGGCGAAAAGGGAATTTCAAATAAAACTTTTCCTTTCTTTAACTCTTTTGCTCTTTCTTTTACCCTTTCATAAATTGCCAAATCAAAAGGATTTTGGGCTATTTCTAAATCCTTTTCCATTAAAGAAGAGGCAAAAAATGCAAAATCTAAACATTTTTTTTCTTCTTTTGAAAAAACTTCAGTTAATTTTAATTTATTTTCAGTAATCGTTCCTGTTTTGTCAGTGCACAAAACTTCCACATTTCCCAAATCTTCGATTGCCTCAAGCCTTTTTACCAAAACATTTCTTTTTGCCAATTTTAAAGCTCCATTTGAAAGAGAAACAGCAACAACTACTGGTAAAGCTTCTGGCACAAGACCCACAAGCAATGCCAAAGAAAAAATCAAAAAGTCGATCGGATTCTGCTCTTTTTTGACAATCAAATGGGCAAAAAAGATAAAAACTACAGTGAAAATTACAAACCTTAAAATTACTCTCGAAAAATCTTTAACTTCTTTTTGATACAAACTTGGTTTTTCAGTTTCTTCCATTAGCTTTCCAATCTTTCCAATTTGACTCTCTTTTCCAGTAAAAATAACTATTCCCTTTGCCTTTCCAGAAATTATTGAGGTTCCAGAAAACAAAATGTTTTTTGCATCAAAAATACTTTCTACTTTGTCAATTTTTTCTGAAATTTTAGCTGTAGGTTCTGATTCTCCAGTTAAAATTGATTCATCAACAAGCAAATTTTTAGCTTCAATAATTCTTAAATCAGCAGGCACTATATCTCCAGCTTCAAGTAAAACAATGTCTCCTTTAACTAAAAACTTTTTATCTATAATTTTTTCTTTCCCTTCTCTTTTTACATTTACATCTGGAGGAAAATAAAGCTTTAGTTTTGAAAGCGCACTCTGAGCTTTAAATTCTTGAGAAAAACCCAAAATTAAGTTCAAAAAAGCAAAAATAAAAATTAAAAAAGAGTCGATTTTTTCCCCAATAAAAAAAGCTAAAATTGAGGCAAAAATTAAAAGATAAAAAAATGGAGATTTAATTTGCCTCAAAAGAATTTCAATTGTTTTTCCTTTCTTTTCTGGAATTTCGTTTGTCCCAAAAATTTTTAACCTTCTTTTTACTTCCTCTTCGCAAAGCCCCTCTTCCTTTGAGCCCAAAATCTCAAAAACTTCTTTTGTTTCTTTTTTGGCAAAGTCTTTAAAGTCCATAATTTAATTTTAGCTCAAAATTTTTAAAATTTCTTCCTTTATTTTGTCTTTTTCTTCTCTTTTTAAATAAAAAATTTTTGTATCCTCTCTTTTTCTAATTTTCTCTGTAAAGAAATCTTTTGAAATTTTTATTGTTCCCAAAACTTTATTTTTTGAATTCAAAGCTTTAAAAACTGCTTCTTTAAATTTTTCAGAAAAAAGCTCTGCTTTTCCAATTTCATCAATCACCACAATTTTTCCTTCATCAATCGCTTTCAAAATTGAAGGAACCGCAATTTCTTCTAAATCTTTTAAGTTAACTCCATATTTTGAAACTCTAAATTTTGAGTTAATATTTTGGTGAGCTAAAATTCCTTCTTTTCCATCTAAAGTTATAATTTTAAAACCCTTTCTTTCACCCCTTTCTCTAATTTCTTGTGTAAAAAATCCTCCAGCTTCAATTTTTAATTTATTTAAAATCTCTTTTATCAAAGTAGTTTTCCCACAACCTGGAATCCCAGTAATGAAAATATTTTTTACCATTTTTTTAAATTGTTTTTTTGTCACTCTTTAAAATTGCTTTTTTACCATTTTTTAAATGGGCCAAAATACCTTAGCCAAACAAAACAAATCTATTCGTAAAATCTTTGCCATGGCAATAATTTTACGAAACTTTGAAAAATTCCTTAATTTCTTGATCTTTTCCAATTTTTTCCGCAATTATTAATCTAATCTCTCTTTCCGTTAAACCAAAAAATTCTCTTAAAAGTTCAATTTCTGCTTGGCAATCAAAGGGATGAATCCAAACGCTTTTTTGCAAAGGATAAAAGCCAAGCTCTTTTAATTTTCCACGAAATGCCTCTCGGTGGATCTTTTTTAATTGAGAAATATCAAAAATTACTAGTCTCCACTTTCCATCCCATTTTTTTGGCTTCTTTATTTTTAAGGCGTCAATTTGAAACCTTCCTGCTTTTTTCTTTCCTTCTTTTGTCAAGTTGATATAAATTTGGCCTCCCCTTTGATGGATCTCAATCAAACCTTGCCTTTTTAAATTATAAAAAGTATCAACGATTTTCTTTTTAGGATACTTTCTCCATTTTTTGAAGCTTTTCAAAAGATTCCTAACAAAATAAGGGGAACTAGCGGCAATATAAACCCCTCCGGCAATTGCTAACCAAATAAGAATATCTTTTACAATTTCTGACTTTGGCTTATAAAAATAATATTTATATTTTTTAATTCCCATTTTTATTTCCCCTTGACTCTTTGTATATTCATTTTAACAAATTTTTCGTAAAATTTCTGCCATGGCAATAATTCTACGAATGTCTAAATGTTTTTAGAGTTAAGGAAGGTTTGAAATTTTTTGGCATCATCTACCATTGAAATGTTATTGAACATTACATAGTTTATTTTTTTGTCGCAAAATCTTAAAAGTTCTTTAAAGTCCTCGTTTGTATATTTGTATCTTAAATTGTAATTTGGCATCCCATGTAACCGAAAGTAATTAATTTCGCCAAAGATTGGTTTTTCTTTAAAAGGATCGACGCAATGAACTAAATTTAGTTTTTTGCAAATTTCTTTAATTTCTTTTATTTTCCATTTTCCCCTTGGCTCCCAAATAAAAATGTAGTTTTTTCTTTCAATTTTTTTGAAAAAATTTTTTAGATTTTCTTTGTTTTCTTTTGTTGGCTCAAAAGAAGCTGGAGTTTGAAATAAAATAAGTTTTGTTTTTAAAATTTGACAAATTTTGTCGATTGTCTCCCAGGCTTCAAAAACTTCTTTTGTGTTTTTAAAAAATCCATAATTTTCTTTGTTTGAGATTTTAATTTTTAATCTTTTGTAGGTTGGCGAAGATGGCTTATGTGTAATTAGTTGCCAAGCTTTAATTACAAATTCAAAATCATCTGGCGCCTCTTTTCTCCATTTTTCATATTTTGAAAAATTTCCTGGTTGATAAAAAGTTTCTTGAATTTCAACAACTTTAAAATGTTTGAAATATTTATTTTTTCCTTCGCCAAACCCACAAGTTCCAACTTTAATTTCCATATTTTTTTAATTTTATTGACAGAGTTTAGTTTTTTCAAATAAAATTAAATTAGAATTTGGCCCTTTGATAAAAAGATGCCCCAGGGAGTTCCTCTTTTAAGCAAGGACTTTTTGTAAAAGCCTGCATGGCACCTCCTTGCCCCCTGGGGCACCAAAATGGGGAAGGGCAAAGGAGCAATAAAAGCTCCTTTAACCGGAAAAACTTGCGTGAGCTCCCAAAATCCCAGTTTCTTTTTTCCGGGGGGAAACTGGTTGCCCTTCCCTAAAATAATGCCCGGGAGGTTTTTAACCACCCCTTCCTCATCTTTCTCTCCTCCTTTCCCTCCCGGGCTTTTTCATTTAAAAAATCTTGAGAGAAAATAAAAAATCAAAGAAAGTAAAAAACTTAAAATCAAACAAGTAGTTATTGGAAAATAAAAAGTGAAGTTTTCTCTTTTAATATAAATATCTCCTGGCAATTTTCCCAAATATGAAATTTTTGAACCAAAGATCAAAATTATTCCAAAAACTATTAACAAAAAACCAAACAAAATAAGCAATTTTCCAAAATTTGCAAGCATTTTTTTAAATTATAATAAAAGGGGGGCGAAACTAAAATTCCACCCCCAATAACCATTCTCTGCACTTAAAAACTCTCCCTTGGAGATGAGCAGAATCTTTAGGGAAAAAGGAGCTAACAAAAATATACTTTTGTTTACTTTTTCTTTTTTTGTGAAGAGGGAAACAACG
>CAZGXQ010000061.1:0-10335 GCA_964530195.1 uncultured Candidatus Saccharibacteria bacterium
TCACCATTTGTAGGCATGATGGGACCTGGTACATATCAAATTCGAGTAGTAAATGATAATGGAGTAAGCAATACTCTTAATTTCACCATTTATGAAAAGACACTTACCCTTATTTCGCCAAATGGAGGAGAAAGATGGGAAGTTGGAAAAAGGTATGAGATACGATGGAGAGCTGCTGGGGTGAAGTATGTAGATATTGTGTTAGAAAGAGGCGCAACTCAAACTTATATTGCAAGAAGGGTTCCAACCGGTATTTATCATCCCTTAACAGAAACAGAGGGAAGATATTTATGGGCAATTCCAACAGATATTCCCCCAGCTGATGATTACTACATTAAAATTTGGGACTCAGAAAAACTTGTGCCAAAAGATGCAAGCGATGGTCCATTTAGCATTGTTACGTCAACCCCCACTCCTTTCATTACTGTCATTTCTCCGAACGGAGGAGAAAGATGGGTTGCAGGTACATCAAACACTATATCATGGAGATCAACTGGAATAAATAAAGTGAATATTTATTTAGTGGCTTCATATGATGAAGGTGAAATACGTTGTATTTGCCCGCCCGGCTCATGCTGCTGTGAACCTTGTTGTAAACTAATTGCTTCTAATATTCCCGCTAATCTCTCCACATTTGTTTGGAACATTCCAGCTAACGAAAGACCGACCAACAAAGCAAAAATTGCTGTTGCTTCAGCTGATAGCTATCAATGTATTATCGATTACAGCGACAATTATTTCAGCATTGTTGCGCCAACTACTTCTGTTAATGTGATTTCTCCCAATGGAGGCGAAGAGTGGGAAGCTGGAAAAACCTATACAATTAAGTGGTCAATGGCAAACCTCCCAAAGAGCTGGATGGCTGATGTCTATCTCGTTTGGAATGGAGGGGCATCTTCAAAGTTTATTGGTTCTTCTCAAAATGCAACTGGAATAATGTACTGGAGAATTCCTTTAGATATTCAACCCCGCAATGATTACAAAATTAGAGTTGAAATTGTTCAATTACCCCGTACAGGTGAAATTCTTACTTTTGATGAAAGCGACGCGCCATTTAGCATTGTTCAACCAGCAGTTTCCATTAGGGTGCGATATCCAAATGGAGGAGAGACTTTCACTCAGGGTTCTTATATGAGCATTTACTGGGAGACTACACATTATGGTTCTCCAGAAAATATCACTTTGGAGTTGTTAGAGGGAGGAACAAAAGTATTGACTATTGGAACTGTTAAAAACACTGGCTATTATTACTGGCAAATTCCTTCAACTGTTAAAGGAGATCTATTCAAAATAAGAGCAAAAATAAGTGATACAGTTTATGATGACAGCGATGGCAATTTCTCTATTGTTCCTCGCGCTTTCTTACTTAGCGTTTGGAAAGATCCCGCAGAAGGCGGAACAGTGGTTTCTTTACCAAAAGGAATTGATTGCGGTTCTATTTGTTCTTCTCGTTTTCCAGCAGGAACAAAAGTTGTTTTGACCGCTAGTCCAGCTCAAGGATATTCTTTTGTTAAATGGGTTGGTTGTGATTTTGTAGATGAAAATCAAAGATGCAACATTACTTTGAATTATGATAAAGGAATAAGAGCGTATTTTGAAAAAGTTCCAACTCTAACAATTGCTTTAGCCCCTGATACTCCCGCCTCTTCAATAATTTCTCCTGGCAACAATATTCCATTCTTGAAAGTAACTCTTTCAGCCTCAGGAGGTGACATTACAGTTTCCCAGATATCAATTGGTTCTGATTCAGAAAATGCGCCCCAAAATTTTGCTAATATAAGCGTTTATGATGGACAAACACTGCTTGGTAGAGTTTCTTCGCTTACCAATTCGCACCCAGAAGGATATTGGTGGAGTAGTGTAAATATAACTCCAATTAAAATTGCAGACGGAATGAATAAGACCTTGACTATTACTAGCGATGTTTCGTCTTCTGCAGTTGGAACGAGAGTAAGATTGGGGATTGTTGGTATTGCTTTTATTAATCCAACTCCGCCAAATATGATTGGTCCCCTTCCGCTTTGGGGTAATTTAATGTCAGTTTCTACTCCATTTTATACTCTTTCAGTGTACCCACAGCCAAGTGAAGGAGGAAAAATTTATGATAGTGCAATTAAATGTCCACCGTTTTGTTCTGCCCAATATCCAAAAGATTCCGAAGTAACCCTTTCTGCCATTCCAAATTATGATTACACCTTTGTTTCATGGTCAGGCTGTGATTATGTTTCTCAAGATAAATGTATAGTGAGGATGACTTCAAATAAAGAAGTGAAAGCTAATTTTGCCAAAATCCAAAAATATACACTCTGGGTTTACAAAAATGTAAGCGGAGGAGGAACTGTAAGGAGTCAACCTTACGGAATAATTTGCGATACTCTTTGTCGTCTTACCTCTTATGATTTTGCTCAAGGAACTGTTGTTACTCTCTTTGCTACTCCCGCCCCAGGTTATGTTTTTAAAGGATGGTCAGGAGATTGTAGCGGAACATCTACAAGCTGTACTTTGACGATTGATAAAGAAAAGAAAGTGTATGCAACATTTGATAGACTTTCTTACACACTCACTGTAAATAAAACTCCAACAACAGGGGGTACAATTACTTCTTTGCCATCTGGAATTAATTGCGGTTCCACTTGTTCTTTTAACTTTGCTCCAGGGACAAAAGTTACTTTAATTGCTACTCCAGCTCCAGGTTATGCAATTATTTCTCAATCGTCTTGGTATGGGTGCGATTCAAATCCTAGTTTCAAAGAATGCATAGTTACAATGAATTCAAACAAAACAGTAAGCGTTATTTTCACTCCTGTAACTACTCCAACCCCTACTTTGCCAGATTTGATAGTGAGTGATATCTACTATCAATCACCTTATATTTATGTGAAATATTGTAATATTGGTTCTGGTTGGAGTTCATCTGACTTTTTGATTAAATTGAGAAACAATCAAACTGGACAAGAATATGGGGGCAATGTGTTATATAGATTTAAGGTTCCTCAACCTGGAGAATGCAAAACCACTGGGGGATATACACCAAGCTTAATAGGATTGGCACCTGGACAATCAGCCAGCATTACAGCAATAATTGATTGGGAACAGAGAGTAAGAGAGTCAAATGAAAATAATAACGCCTTAACTAAAACTATTTCTCTTCTTTCTTTGCGCGAACTTTCTGATTGGTTAGCTGCTTTAGAGGCTGCTGCAAGAGAGCTTCAAAAATTATTAGGACTATAGAAATTTAACTTTTTACCATTTCCAAGATTTTTTGAAAAATTTCTGGTTTTTCATTTGCTAATTGAGCTAAGATTTTTCTATTTAACTCAATTTTTTTCTCTTTTAGGGCATGAATAAATTTTGAATAAGTTATACCTTGAGCGCGACAGGCTGCATTAATTTGGGCTTGCCACTGTTTTCTTGCCAACCTCTTTTTTTCCTTCCTTGATCTATAAGCATGGGTGAAAGCATGAAGTAAAGCTTCTTTTGCCAATCTATATTTTGTTTTTCTTGACCACTTAAAACCTTTGGCAAGTTTTAACAGCCTTTTTCTTCTCTTTCTAGCAATTTTTCCTCTTTTTACTCTAACCATTATTTTGGATAATAAAGAAATTTTTTAATTATTTTTGCTTCCCCTTTTGAAACCGGAACCCATTTTTTGCTTTCTCTGATTTTTTTTCCAGATTTTTTTGCCCGATAGTGATTTTGTCCAGTTACTCTTCTTAATATTTTTCCGGTTTTGGTGATTTTAAACCTTTTTAGAATTGACTTTCTGGTTTTCGCTTTACTCATTTTTTCTCTTTAATGATTATAATAGTAAAACCTTTTGGTTCTTTTTTCAACTCCCCCTCTATCTTTATTGGCATTTTTCCTTTTAAAATCTCTATGAATTTTAACATTTTTTCTTTAGCAAAGTTTTCTAATCCCTTTTCCCTTCCCCTGAGCAACATTTCTATTTTTACTTTATTTCCCTGGGTCAGGAATTTTTCTACTTGATTTGCTTTTGTTTCTAAATCATGGGATGAAATATTAAAACTCAATCTGACTATTTTTACCTTACTTTCTTTTTGTTGCCCCTTTTTCTTTTTTTGTAGCCAATAAAGATACTTTCCGTAATCTATCAACTTACATACTGGAGGATCTGCTTTGTCAGTTACCTGAACCAAATCTAAGTTTTTTTCTTTTGCGATTTTTAAGGCTTCTTCCAAAGAAAAAATACCTAGATTTTTTCCCTCTTCATCAATTACCCTTACCCTTTCTGCCCTTATTTGATTGTTAACTAATATTTTCTCTGACAATTTTTAATTTGAGAAAATTTTTAAATTTGTGGAGATGGCGAGACTCGAACTCGCGTCTGGCAGAGGTTTTTAAAAGGGTTTTTTCACAGGCTTAGTCTGGATTGAAAGGAGGTGAGATAGGGGAGAATCCCCAGACTAGATTCTTCCCCTTATTTTAAAGAGCTGTTCCCTGCAGATTATGACACCAAAGATCAGCTAGCAGGGATTACTGATCTTGGCGGCATTGGTAAATTAAACCAATGCAGGAGCTGCCATTAAGTTGGCATTTTTTGTTTCCTCGAAATTTTAACGAGCTTCGAGGAGCTCGGCCTGCCCTTTTAAAATTACCTCTGCCATCGATTCCAATTTCATCCCCACAATTTATTTTAACATTTCTTTTATTTCTCTTTCCATTTCTCTCTGAATCTCTCTTTCTTTTATTTTTTCTTTTTTGCTTTTCTTTTTTCTTCTTTTTCCAACCCCAAATTCCAATTTTATGATACCCTTTTTAGTATACACTTTTAAGGGGATTAAAGTCAAGCCCTTTTCCTTTGCCTTTCCAATTAAATACTTGATTTCTTTTTTCTTTAAGAGAAGTTTTCTGTCTCTTTGAGGATTGTAATTTGCACCAATATTTCTTGGTTGATAAGGAGGAATATTTGCCCCAACCCAGAAAATTTCGTTATTTTTTACAATCACATAACTTCCAGCTAAATTTATTTTTCCTGTTTTTATAGATTTTACTTCTTGCCCTAGCAAAACAATTCCAGCTTCAAATTTTTCTAAGATTTCAAAATCAAAAAAAGCCTTTTTGTTTTCAGCTAAAATTTTCATTATATTTTATTTTAGGACAAGTTGAGTTAAAATAAAAATTAGAAAATGCTTGAGAAAAAAATTAAAAATTTACTTTTTAAATGCTTGAAAAAAATTCAAGAAAGAAAGGGGACTTGCTTTAAGTTTGAGGAAATAGAGATCGAGGTTCCTCGAGAAAGAAATTACGGTGATTATAGTTCAAATGTCGCTTTAGTTTTTGCAAAATTTTTTAATAAAAATCCAATTCAATTAGCCCAAGAAATAAAAAAAGAATTAGAGATTTTGGACCAAAAAAGTGGTTTATTCAAAGAAATAAAAATTGAAGGTCCAGGTTTTATCAATTTCTTTATTTCAGAAAAAATTTTAAAAAATAGTCTCAAAGAAATTTTATTTAAAGCCAAAAACCCCTGGGAGTTTAAAAAGAAAAAAGAAAAAGTTTTAGTTGAATTTATTTCAGCTAATCCAACAGGTCCTTTGCATATTGGAAATGGTAGAGGGGCTTTTTTTGGAGATTGTTTAGCTAAAATTTTAGAAAAAGCAGGATATGAAGTTCAAAGGGAGTATTTTATTAATGATGCAAAACATAATACTCAAATCAGAGAGTTGGGGAAAACAGCTTTGGGAAAAGGTAAAGCATATCTTAATGAATATTTAAAAGAAAAAATTGAAAATTTAAAAGAGAAGTTGAAAAACCTTAATGAAGAAGAAGTTGGATTTCTTTTGGCAAAGGAGATCCAGAGAGATATTCAGAAATTTATTAAAGAAAAACTAAAAATTAAATTTAATAGATTTGTTTCAGAACAAAAGCTTTTTGATCAGGGAAAAGTAGATCAAATTTTTAATCAATTACAAAAAAGTGGCTTGGTTTATGAAAAAGAAGGCGCGAAATGGTTAAGACTTTCTCAATTTGGATTGACAAAAGATGAAGTTTTAATCAGAAAAGACGGCTCCCCAACTTATTTTCTTTCTGATATTGCTTATCACAAAGATAAAATTGAGCGAGGGTTTAAAAAAATCATTAATATTTGGGGAGCAGACCATCAAGGTCATGTTAAAAGAATGAAAGCTGTAATGAAAATTTTAAAATTTAAAGGAGATTTCGAAATTTTAATTTCTCAAATTGTTACCCTAAAAGGAGGAGAAAAACTCTCAAAAAGAAAGGGAAAAGTAATTTTTTTGGAAGAGTTAATTGAGGAAATTGGTCTTGATGCTTCTCGTTTTTTCTACCTTACTCGTTCTCTTTCAACTCCTCTAGAGTTTGATATTGAATTAGCAAAAGAAAAATCCCAAAGAAACCCACTATTTTATGTGCAATATGCGCATGCAAGAATTTGCAGTGTTTTAAAAAAAGCAAGAAAATATAAATTAAAGAGAATAAATTGGGATTTGCTTTCTCATCCAAAAGAAATAGAGCTGATAAAGCAAATAATCCGATTTCCAGATATAATTCAAAAGTGTCTGAGAGATTATGAGTTGCAAAGAATTCCAAACTATGCACGAGAAGTCGCGAATGCATTTCATCAGTTTTATGAAGAATGCAGAATTATTGGAGAAAATGAAGATTTAACCCGATCAAGATTAGCTTTAGTTTTGGCAACAAAAATTGTTTTAAGGGAAGTTTTAAATTTAATGGGAATTTCTGCACCAGAGAAAATGTAAAACTTTACTTTTGAGCAAATAAAGATTATTTTAAAAAGTATGGAATTTTCCCTTCCAAAATTAGAAGAAAAAATACTGAAATTCTGGAAAAAAAACAGAATTTTTGAGAGTTCGATTGAGAAAAGAAAAAAGGTAAAAGATTTTGTTTTCTATGAAGGACCCCCAACTGCAAATGCCAAACCAGGAATTCACCATGTTTTGAGTAGAGTTTTTAAGGATATCATTTGTCGCTACAAGACAATGAAAGGTTTCAGGGTTTTGAGAAAAGCAGGTTGGGACACTCATGGTCTTCCGGTAGAACTTGAAATCGAAAAGAAGCTAGGTTTTAAAAACAAAAAAGACATCGAGAAATATGGAATTGAAAAATTTAATGCCTTGTGCAAAAAATCAGTTTTTCAATACAAAAAAGAATGGGAAAATTTAACTGAAAGAATTGGATTTTGGTTAGATTTGAAAAATCCCTATATAACTTGTGAACCAGATTATATAGAGTCTGTTTGGTTTTTACTGAAGAAAATTTGGGAAAAAGGACTTTTATATCAAGATTTTAGAGTTTCTCCATACTGTCCTCGCTGTCAAACAATTTTATCTTCTCACGAAGTTGCCCAGGGTTATAAAAAAATAAAAGAGCCATCAATTTATGTAAGATTTAAGATTTTAAGCCCAGAATTCAAAAATACTTCTCTCTTGGTTTGGACAACTACGCCCTGGACTCTTCCTGCCAATGTTGCAGTGGCTGTTAATCCAAACTTTATTTATGTAAAGGTGAACATCAGAAATGAAAAAATCTTGATAGTAAAAGAGAAGTTTTCTGAAGTCTTATCTGAAGGAGAAATTGAAAAGGAGTTTTTAGGAAAAGATTTAGTTGGTCTAAAATATCAACCTCCGTTTGATTTTTATCAGCCAGATTTAAAAAAAGAAAGAATTTGGGAAGTTTTGCCTGCTGATTTTGTTTCTTTGAAAGAAGGTACAGGATTAGTTCACATTGCCCCTGCCTTTGGTGAAGAAGATATGGAGTTGATTAGAGCTTACAACTCACAACTTGCAACTGACGACAAAGAGTTTCCGGTAATTTTGAATGTAAATGAGGAGGGAAAATTCAAGTTAGAGGTGAAAAAATTCGCGGGTCTTTTTGTGAAAGATGCCGATCCTTTAATCATTCAAGATTTAAAAGAAAGAGGACTTTTGTTTAAAGAAGAACTGTATGAGCACGATTATCCGTTTTGTTGGAGATGCAAAGCTCCTCTTTTGTATTACGCAAAGAAAAGCTGGTTTATAAAAATGACAGCAGTAAAGAAAGATTTGATTAAGAACAACGAAAAAATAAATTGGATTCCCGCTCATTTAAAAGAAGGAAGATTTGGAGAATGGTTAAGAGAAATTAAAGATTGGGCGCTCTCAAGAGAAAGATATTGGGGAACGCCTCTTCCCATTTGGGAATGCCGAAATTGTCATTTTAAAGTAGCAATTGGTTCTTTAAAGGAGCTAAAAGAGCAAAAGTTTTCAACTAATCGTTATTTAATTTTGCGACACGGGGAATCAGAAAGTAATTTAAAAAATTTACTTGTTTCTGAGATTTCAAATTCTAAAAATTTTCATTTAACAGAAAAAGGAAAAGAAGAGATAAAAAGGGCAGCTGAAAAATTAAAAAAAGAAAAAATAGATTTAATTTTTAGTTCTGATTTAGAGAGATGCAAAGAAAGTGCAGAAATTGTTGGAAAATATTTAAATATAAAACCAAAATTTGATAAAAGATTAAGAGAAATTAAAGGAGGAGAGTTAGAAAATAAGCCTTTGGAAGAGGTTTTTGCTTTTTGGAAGACTTTTGAAGAGAGATTCAAGAAAAGACCAAAAGGAGGTGAAAACTACAACGATGTGAAAAAGAGAATGATCAATTTTATTGAGAGTTTAGAGAAAAAATATACTCAAAAAACGATTTTAATCATTAGCCACCAAAGACCTTTAACAATGCTTGAAGGAGCAATGGAGGGCTGGAAGATTGAAGAATTCTTTGGGGCAGAAAAAAAGAAAATAAAAACTGGAGAAATAAGAGAAATTATTTTTAGAAAGTTGCCCTATAACAAAGAAGGAGAATTAGATTTCCATAGACCTTATGTGGATGAAGTAGAGTTTTTCTGTCCAAAGTGTCAAGCAAAAATGAAAAGAGTTTCTGAAGTAATTGATTGTTGGTTTGATTCTGGAGCAATGCCTTTTGCTCAGGGTCATTGGCCTTTTTCTGAAATTCCAAATTCCAAATTCCAAATTCTAAAATTGAAACCGCCAAAATTGTTTCCAGCAGATTATATTGCAGAGGGAATAGACCAAACAAGGGGTTGGTTTTATACTCTTTTGGCAATTTCAACTTTAATGGGCTTTGGTCCTCCTTACAAAAATGTTATTTCTTTGGGTCATGTTTTAGATGAGAAAGGAGAGAAAATGTCAAAATCAAAAGGAAATGTTGTGGATCCCTGGGAAATGATAAAAAAATATGGAGCAGATAGTATTCGTTGGTATTTTTTTACCATCAATCATCCAGGTGATCCAAAACTTTTTTCAGAAAAAGACATAAAAGAAACTTTTAGAAAATTTATTCTCACTTTTTGGAATTGCTTTGTTTTCTTTCAAACTTATAAAGCCAATGTAAGAGATTTTAAGATCAAGAGACCAAAAAATCAACTGGACAAATGGATTGTTTCAAAACTTCAAAATCTCATTTTAAAAGTCACAAAAGATTTAGAAAAATATGAAATTACTCATGCTGCCAGAAGCATAGAAAACTTTGTAATTGAAGATTTGTCGCTTTGGTATATTAGGAGAAAAAGAGTTATTTTCCAAAGGCCAAAAAATAAAATTGAATTGAAAGAATCTACCAAGGTTTTAGGATATGTAATCTCTACAGTAACAAAACTTATTGCGCCCTTCTGTCCATTTTTTGCTGAATATATCTGGCAAAGAATAGATGAGGAAAAAGGAAAAGTAAGTTCAATTCATCTCCAAAACTGGCCCAAAACGGAAAAGGAATTAATTAATAATAATTTGGAAAATAAAATGGAAATTGTAAGAGAAATTGTGAAAAAAGCTTTGGCAGAAAGATCAAAAGCAAAAATTAAAGTAAGACAGCCTTTACAAAAATTGGAAATTCCAAATAAAGAGCTAAAAAAAGAGAAAGAGTTATTAGAATTGATTAAAGAAGAAGTAAATGTAAAGGAAATTGTTTTTGGTAAAAAATTTGAATTAGACAAAGAAATTACCCCTCAATTAAAAGAGGAAGGAATAGTAAGGGAGGTAATTCGACACATTCAAGCTGCAAGGAAGGAAATGGGTTTTGAGAGGAAAGATAAAGTTGTGGTAGAATTTAAAGCAGAGGGAGAATTAGCCAACATATTGATTAAAAATCAAAAATTCATTTCTGATTTGGCAAATTTAGTAGAATTTAAAGAGAAAGGGGAGGAAAAAAAGTTTGACCTTGAAAAAGAAATTGAAATTGATGGAGAAAAAATAAGTCTTGGAATAAAAAAGGTCAATTTTAAAAAATAAATTAATTATGGCAGAACAAAAAAAACCTTCTTCGTTCTTTCAAAAATATGGAGGAAGA
>CAZGXQ010000062.1:0-9131 GCA_964530195.1 uncultured Candidatus Saccharibacteria bacterium
TTCAAAATTAGGTTTTTTGGTTGAAATTAAAATTTCAGAGAAAGACAAGGTTTTTAAGATAGATATTCAAACCAAAGATTCTCAGGAATTGGTTGGGGAAAAAGGAAACACTCTTTCTCAAATTCAGAGACTCTTGAGCGCAATTTTGAAAAAGAAAATGGGGGGAGAAATTTTGATAGACCTGGACATCGGGGGTTACAAAGAAAGAAAAATTAGACACTTGAGAGAACTAGCAAGGTCAGTTGCTGATGAAGTTTCTTTAACGAAAAAAGAAAAAATTTTGGAACCAATGTCAGCATTTGAGAGAAAAATAATTCATTTGGAATTGGCTTCAAGAGCAGATGTTACTACAGAAAGTATTGGAAAAGAACCAAAGAGAAGAGTAGTAATTAAGCCTTATCCTTAAAGATTTTACCTTAACAAACCAGCAATTATTTCAGCTAAAGCAACAATCAAAAGTCCAAAAATTGCTGAATAGATTTTTTCTTTGGCAGCTCCTACTTTTCCAGAGTCTCCCAGCGAAGTCATCCATTGAAAACCACCAATAACAATCATTACCGTAGCCCCAACAATGGCAATTGTTCTCAAAAGATCAGCAAGATCTCCCAAGAAATCTGGGGAAACTGCATTGTTGGGAACTGTATCATTGTCTGATATTGGCCCCGCCCAAACTTCATTAAAAAACCAATAAAAAGAGAAAACCAAAAAAATCAAAACTAATTTTTTTATACCCTTTTCCATTTTTATTTTATACCCTTTTCCATTTTAATCTTCAAGATTTGTTCTGGGGAGGAAGTGACAATTTGGTCTTCAGTGTAAGAAGCAACCACCTTCATTAAGACATGTTTTTGTCCTGCAAAGAATATTCCCTCTCCAACCTCAGTTTCCAAAAGAAGATATTTTTCTTCATTAGTTAAATTAAAGGCCTTTTGAACTAAATCAATCGTTGCGGGAGATTGCTTGAATAAAACTGCGATTGAAGAGTTGGTGATAATTGGTTGCCCATACATTGATTTCATAAAATCTCCAACATCTTGGGTAATAGTGGTTGTGCCTAGCCAATACTTTCTTCCTCTTTTGCAAATTCCATACAAAAACGAAGCTCCATCTTCTTCTTTCATAATCCACCAGGCCTCATCAATTACCAAAATCCTCTTTTTCAATTCAGACCTTACTTTATTCCAAATGTATCTCATGATAATGAAAGTTGCGATCGGTCTTAATTCATCTTCCATATCCCTTATTCCAAAAACTACTAAGGGTTTATCCATTGTGATGTTCGTTCTTTGATTGAAGAATTGGGCAAAAGTTCCCTTTGTAAATTTTCTTATTCTTCTAACTAAAGATTCTGCCCCTTCCATTCCTTCCAAAACTTTCTCCAAATCTTCCATTATTGGAATTCTTTCTTTCCAAAGCAAGGGATTGGTATTTGGAGTAATGTCTTTTGCCGCATAGGTTTCAGTTATTGCTCTGTCCATTATTGCATCCTCTTCCGGTGTCATGCCACCAAGCATTATTCGCATTAAACCCACCAAGTTTATCACATTGGACCTCAAAACATCCTCTGGTTTTTCATCTTCCCTTGGAGTTGGTAAATCAAATGGGTTGATATGATTAGGGGAGGCTAAAGAAATGTTTATGAAAGAGCCGCCCACTGCATCGGCTAACATTTTATATTCATTTTCAGGATCAATGACTATTACATCTATTCCTTGCATCAAAGACCTTAAAATTTCCAATTTTACATAATAAGATTTTCCAGAACCCGATTTTCCAAAAACAACTTCGTTTGCGTTTTCTAAAGAGAACCTATCGAATAAAATTAAAGAATTGTTGTGTCTGTTAATTCCATACAAAATTCCATCATTTGAACTAAGATCGAGCGAAAGAAAGGGAAAACAAGTTGAGAGAGTTGTAGTGTTCAAGGGCGTTAAAGATTGAATCTGGTCTAGGCCATAAGGCGCAGTTGTGATGTGGCCCTGTTTTTGGCGAAAAGTAGTTGGTTTAATATAAATCAATTTTGATTCAAAAATAGATCTGAGCACTGTTTCAATTTCTTTTAGCTCTTTCTCAGAATTGGCATAGACTGAAAGGTAAATACCTACTTTGAAAAACTTTTCTTGGGCAGTAATTAACTTTTCTTGAAGTTCCTCTAAATCCCGATAAGCAGTTTCTAATTGAGGATCTCTAATCAATCCTTTCTCTTCCCTCTCTTGAATTTCCGCTAAAACTTCAGTTATCTTTTTTCTAATTTGCTTTAAAACAATTTCGCTCGAATAAGGGTTGATATGAATTGAAATGTCCATTGGAACATCAAGGTTGATGACTGGAGAAAGACAGGCAGTGGCTAAATACCTTGGGTAGGAAAAAACGAAAAAAGATTTTAAATACCTTTCACCGATTATCAAAAAACCAGGTTCCAAAAGAATTGAAGAAGGAGCGATTATATCCTTTACTGTAATTTCAGGTGTCTCGAATATTTTTTCTGGTATTTCTATTTCCTTTTTTGGTTTTTTAGCAAAAAAAGGAATTTTCATTTTATTAGTTCTGGGGGAATTTCTGGATAATAACCGACCTCCGCTTCTTTTGGATGGTAAATTGACCAAAAAAGCTCAATGAGTTCGAGAGTATTTAGAGGAGCACAAAAAAGACCGCAACTCCTCAAACCATGAGCGACAAATTCCATCCTTTGCCAAAGCTGAGTTTTTGCTCTTTCAAACTCCACATCGCTTAAAGTAAAAGATTTTTCTTTTTTTCCTTTAATCCCAGGCGCTAAAAAAGGATAGAAGGGAACGATGACATAAAAATTCTTTGACATAATCGAACTTTCAGCCAACAGACCTTCAATAAACTGAATGTATTCCCTTGTTTGAATTCTTAACAACTCGTTCTTTTGTTCTTTTTCTAACTCTTTTAGTTTTTCAATGTAGCCAGTGAGGTTGAGTTTCCTTGACTGAATATAAATTTGGATCGGAAAATCCAAAGAATTCAAAAAATTTTGGAATTGATAAATGATTGCATTTTGTTCCTCTTCGGATTTAAGAGCAAAGTTCAAAGAGGAGACTGCCAAAATTCCCCTTAAGGATTTATCTTTCAAAATTAAAACCCCTTCTCTTATATCCTCAATCTCTAAAAATTGTTGGGTCGACGCTTCTGGCATTTATTTTTTAGTTTCGATTTTAATTACCGTTTCTTTTAGTTTACTTTCTTTTTTTAATTTCATTGGAATTTTTTCTTCTTTTTTCAATTCGATCCTTTTAAAACCAGCTGCTTTTCCTCCCCTTCCTCTACCCCAAGAGAAGCGTTTTGGCCCAAAAAGAAAAGTTAATTGTTCCAAAAGAACTTGGTAAAAAGGAATCCCCCCCACTTTTAAAAAAGCAAGAGCAACACCAAAAGCGCCTACGATGATTATTAAAGTAAAAGCAAGAAAACGAGGAAGGAAATTATACAAGATAAAACAGACAGCGACAGTAACTAAAACAAATATGAATTGTTTAAAAGTTAAAGGCCCGACAATTGGACTTTCCCTTTCGATGAATTTTGGGACAGGAAAAAGCGCCATCAAATCTATTTTAGCACAAGAGAAAACAAATAAATAGGAAATCAAAAATTTTTAGATTTTTTCTAAGCTACTCTATTGGCTCTCGGTAAATATCTCTCTTTGGTGGAGCCTCTGGCTTTTTTTCGATTTTTGGGATGATTGGTCTTTCTGGTGTAATTTTTGGTTCAGTTGTTGGAGTGAGTGGCATTTTATACAATTCTTCCAGGCTCGCTTTTACTGGATAAAAGATAAATCGATTGATTTCATGGTTCACTTTTTTTGCAACTTCCCTTTCCAATTTCAATTCTTTTTCCAAAGTTTCTTGAAATTCATTCGGTGGTAAAAGACCCAATAAAACTTGGCCAATTAAATCAACGATTGCTTCTAAGTTTTCCTCAATTTCATTTCTTTTACAGATCTCATAAATATTGTTCCCAGTTTCCTCAGCAAAAAGCACATCCTTTAAATCTTGAGGAAGTTTTTGATAAAGTTTCCAAAATTGTTCTGGAGTATATTTTTCTAACATGATACTTGACAAAATTTTTTATATTTGCTATACTTTTAGTGGAGGTGATTGGATGATCCCTGAGTGGTTTCTTTACATAGGTGGAATTTCTGCCATCCTTGTAGTCCTAGCCTTGTTCATTGGAATAACAATTGCACTGAAGATAGTGCGTGCTAAGCTTCAGCAGTCTCAGCCGCAACCTGAGAAAAAAGAGGAAATTACCACGAAGGTCCCACCACCACTCACCGAGGAGGAACAAAAACTTATCCGGGAAACCCAGCAGTTCAGGGAAATACAAACTGCTCTAGAGAAAGAAATCAGCCCACTAGGAACGCCGGAAAAGTACTGGGAAGCTTTCAAGACCATTAGGAGCAAACGAATTCAGTTAGACCTCCTGGAGGCCCAGTTAGATGCATTAGAGGCCAAAAAGAGAGCAGAGAAGAAACTGGCCGAACGAGAAAAGGCTCTCATGAAAAGGCTCGCCGAGGCGGAGGCAGAGAAAACCTCTTCCTCTTAACCCCCTATTTTTTAACCCCCCTTTTTTTATTTTAGAGAACTTCCATTATCTCCTCCTTGGCTCCTTAAGAGGACTTTCTCAATCTTTCAATCTCTTCCCATTTTCTTGCCAATTCTGGAGTTTCTTTGATTTGTTTCTCTCTTTTTATTAATTCTTCCCGCGTTTCAGTAAATGCCCTCGCAAGTTCTTTTCCAAGTTCTGGACTTATTTCTTCTGGCCTCATTTTTTCTAAGCGTCTTTTAAATTCTTCAAATTTCTTCTTAAGTTTATCATACTCTAATAAAAGGGGTTCTGTCACCAATATTCTTAAGGCCTCAATTTCTCCTATTGATCTTGCACCTTCAATCGGTGGGAAAATTGCTCTAAAACCAGGGTTGGTTACTGATTGGCGAAGCAAAGTGATGTTTGTTTTGGCAATTTCTTCTGCTCCCAATTCTTTGGCTTTGGTATGGAGTTTGGATATGTACTCTGCTCCTTTTTCCTCTCCGATTCTTCTGATAAAGTTGACATCTTTAAACCTTACGACCATTTCTTGGAAATCTTTATTTTCAATCGTTGAGATAGCAAGGTTTTCAATATCTGCCACCTTCATTGCATCAACTGCTTTCTTGAATGCCGCCTTTCTGATTGCCTCTGCCTCACTTATTCCAATTTCTATTAACTTTCTTACATCTTCATCTTTATAGATACCTTTTTCATCTTTCTCTAATCCTTTTGGAACCATTGTCTTTTGGATAATTTCTCCAACTTTTTCATCGTCGATTAACTCTGGCTTATGCTTCACTACATCTTCTAATTTAGCCGGGTGAAAAGTAGCGAGTGATGTTACTACCTCCCGTAATTGTTCATCAGAAAGTTTCTCTAAGCCTTTGCCACCCTTCATTCTCTGCAAGTAAAGTCCAAAAGCAGCTTTTGCTTCAGGGGAAAGAACAAGTTTTCCTCCAACTGTATTAGCAGCTATCGCACTATCTATATCCTTTCCAAACCTCTTTTCAAAATCAGCTGCCACTTTTTCAACGTATTTAGATGCTTCTACTTCCGGAATAATTGGTGTCGGGGGTAAATAACGATAAGCCCAGCGAAGAGGCTGACTTATAGCTTTACCCATCATTAATCTTAATTTCTCCCTTCTGGTTAATGGCCTCTTTTCTTTTTTAATTTTAGCTTTAATTTCCTCTTCTAATCCTTTTTCTCCAATTGGAATTCGTCTCAATGTTTTTTCTAAAGCTTTTGCCCCAGGGACAATCACCCTTCCCCAAATAGCTCCTCCTACCTGTTTACCTAATTCGGTTATAGTGGCGGCAAGCATTGGCGCAAATTTATTTTGAAGATATATACCGATAACTAAATAAACGAACAAGAAGAGGAAATACTGGATATGTTGAGATATTTGCATCCAACCAATTATTGGGAAGATTATCGGTCCGCCTGTAGGAATTAAATATTTCATTAATTTTAATCCTAGAACTAACCAAAACAGAAGAATTATTCCTAAACCTGTCCATTCTAAAAGGTGTCTTAGCCATTCATCCCAGTATTTTTTTGTCTGAGGCAAAATGAAACAAATGAAAGCCAAAGGAGCAAAAACAGCCAAAGCCCATATAATATACATTCGAACAGTGAAGAAGAAAAAATAAAGAAAGAAAATTCCGGCTACACCTAAACCAAAGAGAATCGTTAAAATCCAAGTCATTAAAGTGGGGCCAAAAATACCAAGCATAGCACCAGTAACTATGGTTCTCATAGTAAGCGTTAATTGAGCAAAAGGGGCACTAAAAGGAATAGCATAGAGAGCAACGAAACCAGCAAGCCAGATAGCTAAATTAACAAGCATTCCTTCCACACCTCCCATTAAACTTTCAAATGTATCCTTTAATAAGGTTGGCCCCTCACTTCCTAAGATTGTGTTATAGAAAAAAGTGGCAATGTCGGTTACTGCCCCGACTAAAAGCAAACTGAAATTGACTAAAAGGGCTGCTAAAATTAAGTTTGTCAAAATTCTTTTTTGGGCGATGGTTCCAATTTTCAAAATATAACCTAAAGCAATGATTATGAAAATTAATATAAAGAAAGTATTAGCTAAACCAGAAGTAAAATTCCAACCACTTAAAACTAAGGAATTTTTTAAATTTATTGGAGTAGTTATTATCCATTGTAAAAGATAAGAGGAAACCCCTAAGGCAATGTAGGTAATTAGTAAAAGATAAGAAATGCCTTGGAAAAGCTTAGTAGCAAACGCAGAAAATTCCTCTATTCCCTCTAAAGAAGAAGTAAAGTAATCAAAAATACCAGTTCCAATGACCGCGCTTACTGGACGGGCAGAAAGGAAAAGGAAGAGGAAAACATATAAGAAAAGTGACAAAATTTTAGTTTTTCTTGACATCATTTTTTGGTTGTTATTTGAATTAATCTGGCACAAAAGATATCGCTTGGATTTTGAAGGTGAATAGTTAGATCAGCAACTGCCGGGTCTCCAATACTAACCATTTTATCGCCGCACTCTCCGGTTTTAACTATCCACCAAGTGGTTTGGTAATAAAACTCTAATACACAAGCTCCACCAGCTTTATAATATTTTCCATCTTTTGTAAGACAATGTTCGGTTTCTGGGTTACAAGGTTCGAGGAGACAATAATCTTTCAAACAGTTTTTAGTAATGTCTGGATTTCTAACACATAATGTATTTTTAGGAGGAGGTTTGGCTGGATCACATTCCACAGTAGTGATTTCTCTTTCTTTATAAATTATATAAGAGTTTATATTACCCAGTCCTAGATCCTCTTTCTTTACTGGCTTCGGTGTAGGTTTAATCGTTGCTGATTTTCCACCCCAATCTGTATTTTCATACAATACTGCAAATTCACAAGGCTTAAGTTCTGTTGGACCCAATCTCAATTCCTCCGGAGTGACTTGAACGAGCTCTAATTTCGCTTTTAAAGTAGTTAATTGGGGATTGATTGTATTTAAAATTAACCAAGAACTTAAAAGCAAAATTAGACCAAAAAACGCAGATTTGATTCTATCTTTTGCCTCAGCCAAACGGGTTGGTTCACCCATTGAGGTTAAATACAAGAAACCACCAATAATTAAAGCAATAAAAGCTGCTAATCCTCCTAAAGCAATTCCCCATTCATAGAAATATTTAACCATTCCAGTGACATTAGTGCAGCGAGCAATTGAAGTCCCAAGAGGAGAATTGGGCCAACGAATTTCCAATTGATCACAGCATTTACCGCTTATTGTATCCCAATCACATTCAACAGTAGTTTCGCAGGTTTTTTGAGTTAAAATCTTTGAGCAAACTACCGCGCCCGCCCGGGCTGTAAATGTTAACAACAACAACAAAATCGTCAATACAAGAAATATTTTTTTACTTTTCTTAAATTTTCTCATTTCATTCAATGGTGTAGCTATTATTAAATATTACAACACTAACAAAAATAAAAAAAAGAGGGGTAACCCCCTATCGAGACCAATTTTTGACGAGCTTGGCATTTATGAAAGAGTGGTAATACTGCGAATATTCTGTTGTATAAAACCCGTATGTACCTCCCCACTCTCCCGCGATAGTAATTATATCTCCTTTTTTAATCAAAACTCCTTCAACCCAAAGTCCCTCAGGGGTTATTTTAGTATCTCCAGCAAAATGTACGCCAAGGATAGTCTCTTTATAGGGCGGTCCTAAAATTAATTCTGCAAGTAGTGTGCCTACATCCATTACTTTTCCCGTAACAATTATTATTTCGTCGCTTCCAAACTTCTCCCAGTTTTTAAAATACTCTTCAACTGTCAATCCTATTTTTTCTGGTTGTTGGAGTTGGCGAGTAAGATTAGCAATTAGTTCGTCTTTCTCTTTAATTTGTGCATCTCTTTCTTGAATTTGCCTTTGTAATTCATTTGGTTCTTTCTCCTGACTTGGTGGCAATAGAACATTAGAAATCGCGTATCCCCCAGCTAAGCCAGCTATTAGAGTTACCACCAATAGGAGAACTACTATTTTTTCCTCCAATCTCTCTCCCTCCAATTTGCTAATTCTTTTTTATCTCTTTCTAAGATATTTGTCAAGAGGTAAAGGAAATTATTGATCGAGTTGAACCGAGTTAAAAATGGAATTAGCTTCATCTCTAAACGTCTCTAAATCTTTCTCAAAAGTGAGAAAGACAATTAAATAAATTTTCCCATCCCCTTCCAAAATTTTCTCTAAGGAATAAAAATCAGGCTGGCCCGATTTTTTATATTTCGCTTCAAAAAATCCATCTGTTATATTTACTTTTACAATTTCCATTTCTCCCCCTCTTTCTTTAATGTTTTTTTCTGTTTCCTCAATAATTTCATCTAAACTTTCCCATTTCTCTTTTTCCAATTCTTGAATAATTAAGGATGCAAAAGCCCCCCTTTTGATTTTAAATTTTTGAGCGAAAAATAGAATTTTCGCCCCCTTTTTTAATAATTCCTCATTAAAAATACTTACCATTTCTTTGTCCATCTCTACCCAGTCAGCCAAATATTTTATTTTTAATTTTCCATCGGGGCTAATAAATTCTTTATATTCAGTAATTTCTTCTCCG
>CAZGXQ010000063.1:0-4833 GCA_964530195.1 uncultured Candidatus Saccharibacteria bacterium
TTCCAATGGTAACTATAATAATTTCAATGGTATTCCGCACCTTCATTGCCTTATTTTTATTTTGGTTCTAAGAATTAGTTGGCCCAATTTTTTGAAATTCCAAAAAAGCAAAAACTCCGCCTATTAAAAAAATAGAAAAAATTATGAGGGTAATTGATTTTTTTGCCATTCTTTTAAATTAACACAATTTAACCAAAAGGTAAAATTTTTCTCTCAATTTTTTTATTTACCCTCCTTTGGATGTTTTTTCTTTCAATTCCGTAAAAAAAATTCTCTATTGTTTTTGTTCTGGAGACAATTGTTTTTTTCTTTTTCCCTTTATCCAAAAAATGGTGCCAACTACTGCTAGAAACAAAACTAAAATTAGGGCAATGATGTTGCGAAATACCATTGAAATTATAATAGTTACTATGGAAAGCACCAAGGAAACGACAAAGGTTACTATTCCAATTAATCCTCTGCTTACACTTCCAAATATTGGAACAATATCTAAAATGGTGCTAATTGGTCCAAAAATTAAGTTTAACCCAATCCACATCATTAAAAATCCAATTATCCTAAAAAGCCAAACATTAATTTTATATTCTCTTGCCATTTGAACTATCGCTTCTTCTCTCGATCCTGCAAGAAGTCTATACAGTCTCGTTTTCTCTTTATGATAATAAGGAACAACTTTTCCGTTTTCTAATTTTCCAAACAAGGTAACATTTTGACCGGTTTTTACGCCCTTAAAACTTACTCTTAAATCGCCAATTTGAGGATTTGTAAGAGTTCCCTGGCCGATAAAAATATAATTTCCTTCAAGTTTGGCGGTACCAGTTAAAATTACATTCTCGCTATTTAGAGAAATTGAAGTAAGTGGTGATAAATCAGCTTCCCGAGGCGCAAATTCATAAGCTCCAACTTTAGCACTTTCGACAAAGAAAGTTTCTCCTTCTAAAGGCATTGCTGGATTTGTGTGCCCTTCAGGATGTCTAAAAGACGAACTATCCTCAGGATGGGAAGTCCACTCTTTAACGTAACTATAAGTAGTTCTTACTTCTTCTCCTCCTCCTATTTTTGTCTCTCTCGTCGTGTGGGTCTTTTCCTTCCAAGCATACATTTCAACTTCTCTTATAAGTTTTATATAAGGACCTGGCTTTAAAAACTCGGGATCTCCTAGCATCTGATCTGATTCTAATTTCCCAGTAACTGAAATTAACTTCCCTTCAGCTTTTTCATCGACAACATTTGGATCAACAGGAACAGCAAGCTTTGCAATTTTTGAAATATCTACTCTTCCTTCATTAAACCAGAGAACAAAAAACGAACCAACGAAGAGAATAATTCCAAGAACTATTCCCTGCAGTGATTCTTTAACTCTTTTCCCCCACCCTATTTTTGTAACTTCAGTATATTGTTCTGGCATAAATCAGATAAATTAACTTAAAAATCATTATGCGCTTTTCACTTCATTTTGTCAACAGAATAAAATAAAAAAATGAAACACCGGAAATTTTATGGCTGAAAAAGGTTTTCTGGTAAAAATTTAACTTCTTTTACTTGAGGAAATTGTTTTGCAGTAGCTTCAATTTGGGACCATAAAATTGAAACCCGGCAAGCGCCCCCGACAGTTTTATTGAGAGGATCATTAAATTCTAAAATCAAGGTTCCATCTTCTTTTAAATTTACAGATTTTAACTCAAAACCATCTAAAGGAAATTCAGTAGTAATTCCTTGTGCCAATTCTTCTTTGGCGAGATTATCTTTTCCTCTTAGTAAAAGTTCTATCGTGTCCTTAATCGGTGTTTGAGAAACTGGAATTTGTCTTTCAATTGCGACCAAGCCATCTCTTGAGCATTTTATATTTCCTGTTTCATCTTTATCTTTGTCTGGATTGTAATAATAAAGAAAGACTTTTTGTATTTCTTTACAATCTATTGGGCAAGTTTGTTTTGTTTCAGGACAAGAACACCCCACTGCCATACAAACTATTTCTTGACAAATTCCATCTCCGCAAAAATCTTTGCAAAATCTTTCTCCTTTTTTGCATTTTCCATAGTAAAAGTCCCACTCCTCGCATTCTGAACCGTCTTCAAAAAGGCAAAATCCTTTTTGACCGCTTTTAAAATTCCTTATTTCTAATTGTCCTCCTTGTTTTTCACAAAAAACAGAAGCTGGATTTGGAATGTCCGCCTCATTATTAGCTTTTTCTTCTTTATAAAGAGAAAAGTAAAAATGAATCAAAATCAACGCCAAAACAACAAAAGTCAAAATTAAAAAAAGAGTTTTTCTGCTCATAAATTATAGCTTTTCCAAATCAAGAAAACCCCTAAAATAATGCCAAAAATCAAAAGCAATTGAATTAAAGCTGGATTTTTCCTTAATTTCTCTGCTGTTTTTGATGGAGCTTCAGGAAAAGCTAACCTCGTAATTCCCTTAATTAAAGAAACCCATCCAAAGATTGTAATAATTACTCGCCAATTTGAAACCCAAAAGTTGTGCAAAATTATAGAAACTAAACCGATTAAAAGCGCTAAATATCCAGAGAGTATCACAAAACCTTTGTCTTCCAGCAATCTGAATAATTCTTCGAGCAAATTTCTCCTCAAGAAAAAAATTAAACAAGAAATTGTTAAAAACCATCCCCAAAATTTTGCCAAAAGTATTGCAGTTTCCATAATTTTTTATTTTTGAATTTTTCGACCTTTTATGTTGAGATCGTTTATCTTCAACCTGCCCAGTAATTATTTACAAACAAAGTGATGTACATAGATAAAAGTAAAATTGAAGTAAGTGTCCAACCGAATAAAATGAATTGGTTTTTGATTGAGGCCAAAAAAATGTAAATGGGAAACAATACCAGTATATACCTCCCTACACTCATTAAAGTTCCCGTCGATAAAATAATGATCAGGGTAAATAACATATAAAGTCCATAAGATGCAGACAACCTTTTAAAGACAAAATAAAGAACAACGAAGGCGAACATAACAAAGAAAATATCCAAACAAAGATTAACGATTGCTGGATTGCTAAAGAGTAAAAAGTGATCCTTATTAAATTTAAACATCCGGCCCCACCAACTTTCAACTTTGAAAAATAAGAAAAAATCGTGAAATTTCAAATAATGAAAAAGGAAGAAACTAATTGTCCCAAGGGGAATGAGAGAAAAATAGAGAGTTTTTAAATTGAAAAGGCGGGAAATTTTAAAATTCAGGCTTTTGAGATATTCCCAAAAAAGGGGGATAAAAAGAATCGCTCCCGAAACCCTAGTTAAAGAACCAAAAAAACCAAAAACATTAGCCAAAAGAAACCTTCTCTTAAGAGCATAATAAAAAGAAGCCAAAGAGAGGAAAAGAAAAAGAGATTCGGTATAAACTGCATTAAGAAAGAAAGAGGTAGGAAAAATTAGTAAAAAAACTATTGGCAAATAGGGATTAATTTCCGGATGAAATTCTTTCACCAATTTGAAAAAATAAAGGAGAGAGAGTAAAAGAAAAAGAGAGCTTAAAATCCAACCAGTCAAAATTAAGTTCCCGTTAGTAAAAATAGAAAAAATTCGGATCAAAAATGGATACAGAGGAAAAAAGACAATGTTTGAAAGTTTTTCTGGACCTTTCAAAGAGTATCCATTTTTGGCAATGTCTAAATACCAAAAAGAGTCCCAACGAGCGTGGATTGAGATTAAATCCCATTTTTGTTCTTGATAAAATTCGGTAGGATTAATCCAGATATAGGCATTGTCTGCCTTTAGATTAAAGCGGTTCAATGACAGAAGTGCAAAAATATTAACTATTACCCACCATAAGAAAAATAAAATAACTACTTTTTTCATCCTTTTTTATTTTTCTATAGAGCGCCAAAATTTTCAAGTTTAAAAATTTAAATTTTATTTATTAAACCTTGGCAAATTCTTTTGCTTTTTGAATGTCTGATTCATTTGGTCTTCCTTTATTAATTCCGCCAAAAATTTTAAATGGACCGAAGGTGTCAAAACCTGGGCAATTAAATTCTCCAATTATTTCAAATCCATTTTTAATTAATTCTTTTCTTAATTTTTTGTGAAAAATTATTCCGTTTGGAGCTCCACTGGTAGAAAAAATAAAAGTTTTCTTTTTTTGAATATTGTTTAATTTTTTCAAAAATTTAAACAAAGACCTGTGATGAGAAAGAGTATAAATTCCAGAACCAAAACCGATTAAATCGTAATTGAAAATCATTTCTGGGTTAGCTTTTGTTATCTCAAGCAAATCTGCATTCAAAACCTCAGCCATTTCCTTGGCAATTTTTTCTGTATTTTTGTAGTGAAAGGAAAAGTACAAAATCAAAACTTTTTTATTATTTAATTCCATTTTACGATCTCAGAATTTCTTTTGCTGAATAGTTTTTCTCCTTTTTGAAAAAAACTCTTTGTCATTGCCACTATCCACCGCCAATGGAGTAGAAAATGAATTGTTCCAAATATAATCATTAAGATCCCAAAAATAGTGTGGAAATCTTTTAACTCATCCTTTGTTAAACCTCCAATTTGATACCAACCAGATCTTCTGCCTTCAGAAAAAAATAAAAACAAAATTCCAGAGATGGCAGTAATTAAAAAACAAATAAACATTAGAACGTCGACAATATAATTTAATTTTTGGATGAATTTTGATCTATAATTTTTTATTAAAATTCGGCCCAAGCTAAAATAAGAGTATCGGGACCTGATAATGCACCTACCACATTGTTTATAATATTAATAAATTCCACTTTTGCATTCTGAAACTCATTCTCAATCATCTCCTTCAATCTTTTAGCTGAAGAAAAATCATCGCCATGGGTTATCACTGCTTTGATGTTTTTATTTCT